>JAHWJJ010000061.1 GCA_019348475.1 Gemmatimonadota bacterium
GGATGGAATGAACTGGAAGAAATTCGCGCTGGTCCCGATGCTCGCCACCGCGGTGGCCCTGGGCGCGTGCGGCGGGGACGAGGAGGCGGAGGTGGGTGAGGGCGCGGTGGGTGAGGGCGTGGTGGGCGAGGGAGTGGTGGGTGAGGGCGTCGCCGGCGAGGGCGTGGTCGAGGGCGCCGCGGCCCCGGCGTTCGATCCCGCGCTGGACGTGAACCGCGACGGCATCCTGGGCGACGACGAAGGCCTGGGAGACGCGGACGGCGACGGCATCCGGGACCGCGACGAGGCGTACCCGGCGGTCGACTAGTCCGCGAACCGCACCGCCCGGCGGGACGCACGCGAGAGGCCCTGCGTGCGGCCGACCGGGGCCGCCATTGGACGCAGAGTACGCGGCGTGGACAGGAGAAGTTCGCGGAGGAGAACGATTCGTTCTCCTCCGCGAACTTCTTTTGTTCTATGATACGGAATCTACAGTTCGTCGTGCACCTGGAGTTCTACTGCCAGTGAGGCCCATCTCAGAAGCTGGATGCACAATCCATCCGAAAATCTGGTGTTGATGTCGATACCGGATTGCGGAGGATCGTTCTGGATACGCGCCGGAGACCGGTCGTGTCCGAGCAGCGGCACGTCGGCGAAGGCGGGCAGTGCTGGATGGACGCGGGTGAGACGCCCGGAGGCGGACCGGAGGGGATCGGCAGGATGCCGGCGTCCCCTGGTAGAGGGGATGCTGCCGGCGAGGGGACGGGATCCGAATTTTTCCTGGACGGGCAGGATGAAGGTGGCGCGGCGGGGCGCGCCGGGGTACATCGTCCACCCGATCGCGATCTGTAAAAGGGCGCCCCGGCTGGACGCGGACAACAGAGGGGACAAGCCCGGCTCGTCAACGGATTCACAAGACGAGTCCAACCCGGCCACCCGTGGAAGTGGGTGCCAGAACTTTGTCTCGAGATCTGGTATGACGGCCGCGGCTCCCCCGATCCTGGGAAGGTTGCGGCGCGCGGCTGCACGGAAGGCCGGCGGATTCCGTATGCCGCGCGCGGCCGATGGTCCCCTCCGCCCGCGGTTCAGCGCACGCGCAGCAGCGACACGCGCAACGTCGCGGGCGGCGGGGTACTGCCCTAAGTTCGATTGGCCTAGTTGTGGCGCTGGCGCGGCGCGCGGTTTGCGCGTCCGTCTGGCCGCTGGTAGTCGAGGTTGCAGAGAAACCCATACGACGTGAACGAGGGGGGCCGCACACCGGTGCGGCCCCCCCTGCTTCCTTGAGACAGGCCTCACCCGTTGCACACCGCGCGGTAAGGTCCTGCACAGGTACGTCTCAACGGACCGGCGCTGCTCTGGGTTAGAATCCGGCCACAGCATCGTAGCTACGTGCAAGCGTCCACCCCCGCTTGCGGCTGCCTCCAACGACCACGCGGTTCACGGTCGCCGGCCATCGTACGGCGCCTCGCATGGCACGATCACCCGCTCACCCACTCACGCCGGCCGCGCTGCCGGATGGCTCCGGGAGCCGGTCCGACCGGTCAGTTCGTCGGGCGCGTGAGGATTTCGATGTTCCTGCCGTCCGTGGCCAGCACCACCGGCTGGCCCTGCGCGATCTGCCGCGCCTGTGGCTCGAGGGTCCCCGGGATGTTGGCCAGGTTCTGCGCGCCGTACACCACCGCCTCACGGATGCGCAGCGTCTGCCCCTGATTCACGTCGGGGGTCTCGGGGCCGCTCTCGTTGATCAGCACGAACAGCCGCTCGCCCTGGTCCTCGATCCAGAAGCCGCGGTCGGAGACCACCTCCGTCACCCGCACCTCGCCGCCGACGGTGCGTCCGGTCCACGTGGCCGGGCTCTCGATGATCTGCGACACGGGGATCCCCGCAGCCTGGGCCACCGGAGTCGGCGGGTTCGCCGCGGGGGGCAGGGGCTGCACCTCGTCCACCACCGGCGCGGCGACCGGCTCCACGACCGCCGCTTCGTCGTCCCCGTCGAAGAGCCCCCACAGGAGCCAGATCACCAGCGCCAGCAACACCAGCCCCAGCACCCACATCCAGCTTCCGCCGCGCTTGCGTTCGATGTCGATGTCCGCCATTTCGCGTCTCTCCCTCTTTCGGGTCCCGTGCCGTCCGCCCGGCGGTTTCGGGCGAGTGGCGCCGCGCTGCGCGGCGCCGACGGGCGGGTGGGGGGCGCAATGCGGGGACCGGCACGGGGCCGGCCGCAGTTCAGAATCGACGCCGCGCGGAGAACTGTCCGTTGCAGCGGGGCCAGCCTCCGCCTCCGGGCTGCGGACGAGCCATCTGCGGCAGGAGGAACGCGTGGAGCGGCCGAGCCGCGGCATGGGCCGGCAGATCAGCGGGCCATGCGCTGATCTCCCCCGCGTCGCCAGGCGGGGGGCGCACGTGCCGCGCGCCCGCCGCTGGCTCAGGAGTGGGCCAGGATCGCCCGCGCGGCGGCGGCGAGGTCGCCGACGACGTGGTCCGGCTCGCGGTGCGCGCCGGGCACCCACTCGGTCTCGCCCCCGCTGTCCACCAGTACGGTGCGGCACCCGGCGCGCCGCCCCGCCTCCACGTCGTCCAGAATGTCGCCGACCATCCAGCTCCGCGACAGGTCGATCCCGTGCGCCGCAGCGAGCGCGGTGATCATCCCCGGGGCGGGTTTGCGGCAGTCGCAGGCGCGGGCGTAGGCGGCCACGGTGCCCTGCGGGTGGTGCGGGCACCACGCGAATGCGTCGACGCGCGCGCCCTCGGCGCTCAGCATCTCACGGATCCGCGCCTCTACGGGGCCCAGGGCCTCCTCGCCGAAGTAGCCGCGCGCCACACCGGACTGGTTGCTGACGACGAACAGGCGGAAGCCGGCATCGGCCAGCATCCGCAGCGCCTCGGCCGCGCCCGGAGCCAGGCGGATGCGGGCGGGGTCCACGTTGTACGGCACGTTCTGCACGAGCGTGCCGTCCTTGTCCAGGAAGACGGCCGAGGCGCCGGCGGCCGGCTGCGCGGGCGTCTTCACTCGCTGCGGCCGGCGGGGAGCGGATCGCCCGTGGCGGAGTAGGCGGGCGGATCGTAGAAGTTGAGGGTGCGCAGGGGCTCGCCGCCGCCGGCGCGGATCTCGTGCGCTTCACCGCGCTCGATCAGCAGCAGCGCGCCCGGTCCCAGCTCGTGCCGCTCACCACCGACGATGGCCTCGCCGCGCCCGGAGACGACGTACATCCACTGGTCGGCGCCCACGTGGCGGTTGTCCGGCCCGCCGGTACGCTCGCCCGCGCGGAGCGTCATCGTAGCCGCCTGCGCCCGCCCGTGCGTCAGCGCCACGTCGAATCCGCTGTCGAAGTCCAGCTGCGTCATCCGCATCTCATCACCCGCCGATCACATTCGCACGTTCGCATCACGGACGAGCCGCCGTCGCCACGGTCGCGGAGCACCAGCGCTCACGCGGCGCCGCGCCCCTACGAGCCAATGACTTCGCCGGCAATAGACAGCGAAGTTCGACGGGGCGCGAGCGCGGAGACCTCGCCCGGTGCGGGGAATGCGAGACTGGCGCCGTGCGGCAGGCGGGGCGCCCGGGCGGCTAGCCCGTCTTTGGCGGTCGGACCTTTCTGCCGCCGCCAGACTTCTTTCCCGGATTCTTGCTCGGCCATCCGGGATCGTTGCCACCGGCCTTTCCATCGCCACGCCCGCCGGCTTCGCGACTGCCACCCGCGCCGCCGCTGCCACTGCCACCCCCGCTCTCTCCTCCAGTCTCCTTGGCCATGGACCCCTCGCTCCTGGATCGAGTCCGGAATGCCGGCAGCTCACCGCGATCCTGCACCGGCGGGGCTCATGCAAGTTCCGTCGCGCCTGGCCTGGTCTCCCGGGAAGCGCTGCACGGCAACGGTTCCGGAACGGATGCTGCGCTCCGGGCGCGCTCCGCCGCCTCGGCCGTGCGGGTGGCGCGGCGGGGGAGAACCGGAAGAGCGAGGTGAGCGTGGACGGATCGAAGGGGAGCGAGACCGCGCAGAAGATGGAGCGGGAGCGCTGGCGCATGGTGCTGCGCATCCAGCGCTGGCTGGAGACACCCATGCTGGTGCTTGGCGGCGTGTGGCTGGTGCTGCTGATCTTCGAGCTGACGCGCGGCCTCACACCTTTCGCCCAGCACGTGGGGACGGCGATCTGGATCATCTTCATCGCCGACTTTGCGCTGCGGTTCGCCGTGGCGCCGCGCAAGGGCCGCTACCTGCGCAGCAACTGGCTCACGGCGGCGTCGCTGGCGCTGCCGGCGCTGCGCGTGTTCCGCGTGTTCGCGCTGGCCCGCGCGTTTCGCCTGGCCCGCGTGGCCCGCGGGCTGCGCCTGGTGAAGGTGGTGGGCTCGCTGAACCGCGGCATGCGCGCGCTGGACCGCGTGCTGCGCCGCCGCGGCTTTGGCTACGTGGTGGCGGTGACGGTGCTGGTGGCGGTCGTGGGCGCCGCGGGGATGTACGCGCTGGAGCGCGAGGCCGGCGGCGGCAGCATGGACGGATACGCCGAGGCGCTCTGGTGGACGGGGATGATCCTGACCACGCTGGGCTCCGACTACTGGCCGAAGACGCCCGAAGGGCGGCTGCTCACGCTGCTGCTCTCGGTCTACGCCGTGAGCGTCTTCGGCTATGTGGCCGCCACGCTGGCCTCGTACTTCGTGGAGCGCGACGCCGCAGAGGCCAAGCAGGGGGTGGCCGGCCAGGCCTCGGTGGACGAGCTGCGCGGCGAGATCGCGGCGCTGCGCGAGGAGCTTCGCCGCGCCCGCGCGCCGGCCGGCCCGGCGGAGTGACGTGGCCGCCATGCTGTACGACCGGATCGGCGTGCGCTACGGCGAGTACCGCCGCCCGGATGGGCGGATCGCGGAGCAGATCCGCCAGGCGCTCGGCGAGGCCGCGACGGTCCTGAACGTGGGCGCCGGCACCGGCTCGTACGAGCCCGTGCGCCATGGCGTCGTCGCTGTGGAGCCATCGGCAGAGATGGTGCGCCAGCGGCCGCCCGGAAGCGCGCCGGTGGTGCGCGCGGTGGCGGCGGACCTTCCCTTCCGCGACGCCAGTTTCGATGCCGCACTGGCCGTGCTCACCATCCACCACTGGCCCGACTGGCAGCGCGGCCTGGCCGAGATGCAGCGCGTGGCACGCACGCGCGTGGTGCTCCTGACCTGGGACCCGGCGAGCGACGGCTTCTGGCTGGTGCGGGAATACTTTCCCCAGGTGCTCGAGGTGGACCGCCGGATCTTACCCTCGATCGGTGCGATCGAATCCGTGCTCGGCCCCGTGGAGGTGCGAACGGTCCCCGTTCCGGCGGATTGTACGGACGGCTTTCTGGGCGCGTACTGGCGGCGCCCGTCCGCGTACCTGGACGCGGGTGTGCGAGGGGCGATCTCCGCCTTCGCCCGCTTCCCGGAGATGGACCAGGGACTCGCCCGGCTGGCCGCCGACCTTGCGGACGGCCGCTGGATGGAGCGGCACGGCGACCTGCTGAAGCTCCAGCAGCTGGACGCGGGCTACCGCCTGGTCGTCGCCCGCGGCTCCACCTCCGCGGCGGACTGAGGAATCGCTGCGGCGATCCCCCGATCGCCTGGCACTCGCGCCCTGACCCGCTTTGCCCATGAGCGATCGCAACCTCGACGTCCCCGGCTGCGCAAATCTCCGCGACCTCGGCGGCTGCACGACGCGGCGGCGAGAGGTGCTGGCGCACGGCCGCCTCTTCCGCGGCGCGGCACCCGCCGCACCCGAGTCAACCACGGCGCTCGTAGCGCGCATCGGCCTGCGGCGGGTGATCGATCTGCGGATGGACGAGGAAGTCGCACAGGCGGCTGCACCGGTTCTGCCAACGGATTGCGCGTGGGTCCGGCTGCCGCTGTTCTACGCCCTTCAGCCGAACTGGCCCCACCCTGTCGATCGTTCGCCTCCAGCCACCGCGGCGCGTTACCTGGAGATGGCGCAGGCGGGGATCTCGACGATCACCCGCGTGGTGGAGCTGCTCGAAGACGTGAACGCCCGGCCCACCCTGATCCACTGCGTGGCGGGACGCGACCGTACCGGCATCGTGGTCGCGTTTCTGCTCGACCTCGTCGACGTGCCCGATGCAATGATCGCCGGGGATTATGCACTGAGCTCGGTGATGGACGACGCCGAAGGCAGGAAGGCGAATCCCGAAAACATCCTGATCCTCCTTCAGCTGGTCCGTGAGCGTTTCGGCTCCGTCCGCGAAATGCTACTTTCCGCCGGGGCTTCGGCCGCCAGCATGGACCGCTTGCGTGCCGCACTCGTGGGGTAAGCCGGTTCCAGGCGGCGTCTATCGCGCGCGCGGGCTCGTGCGCCGGCCGCTGCGGCCGCGCGTTGCAGGGTAACGGTCCACGCATTGGAGCAACGATGCAGAGCATAAAGGTGGGGGACGATGAGATCCAACTCAATGTTGATGCGTCCATGGCGCCATCGGTGCTCAGGGCGTTCGCCGGCGCCACGCCCCTGGACCTGGATATCGCTTCGCACGAGATCCCGCCGCACCCCGCATGGCTGCTTGGCTGCGTGAGGTGCCTGCGATGGTACCGCCGTGTGCGTCCGGCATGGGTGGGCCGCCGCTGCGTTTTTGATCCCAGCTGTTCGCGCTACGCCGAGCTGGCGCTGAGAAAGCGGGGGCTGGTGCGGGGTCTTGCGGCGGTGCTGCTGCGCCTGCATCGTTGTAAGCCCGGCCACGGAGGTATGGACCTTCCATAGGAGACCCCATGCAATATCTCATCGAACCGATCGGCGCACAGTTCGCGAATCGAGATCTGGCCGCGCTGGCACAGCGCTTCACGGGCCGGGCAGCGGAAGGGTACAGGCTGCACTCCGTCTTTCAGGTATCGCAGCCGGGCTGTCTCGGCATCGGTGCGCCAACCTCTACCTACCTCGCCGTGTACATCAAAGAGAACGATTGAAGCACGTCTCGGCGCGGAGCACCGTTTAGCGGTGACTCGCACGGCAGCCATCCCGGTTCGCAGCCGCGGAGCATGATTTCCCTCTCGGAGCTGAACGCCTTGCTCCTCCACGAGCTGGAGATCATCGGGGTCTCGAGCAGGAGGCGGGCGCTGGAGGCAATCCTCGTCGCGCCCGTTCTCCGTACGCGCCGCTGGGACTACGGAGAAGCCGACGACCGCTTCGCCTGCTGGGTCGTTGCCGCGGTACCCGAGAAGGGGATCGAGCTGGTCTACTGTGACGAGGGTTTCGGTCCCGAGTTTCCGTGGGGATTCCTCTTTTCGGACGACGATTCGCTCGGCATGGATGCCCAGTGGAACTGGTACCTGGAGGAAGCATTTGTCCGGTCCGGGCTCTGGACCGGGGCCACGGGAGGGAGCGAGCATGAGGCGTTTCACCCAGCCCGGAGCAGCGTCTTCCCGGCGCATTGCCGCCTCCCTGCACCTGACATCCCCCCAGCCGAAACGGGCGTCGTTCTCTCGCGCTTCGGCTCGTGCGCCAATCCGTGCGCCGCGCATCTCCGCGGCGGCGGCCGCTGAACTCGCCTGACCGTTCGCGGTGCTACCGCCATGACCGAAATCGTCGCTCCTCGCGAGTTCTGCAACGACGGCGGTCCGCTGCTCGTCCTGCCTGGTGCCGCGGTCGCTCACTGGGAGGGCATCGATGCGCCGAGCAACGGACGCGTGGTCGAGGCTTCGTTCCGCTGGTCGGCGGCGGAGCTGTCGGCAACGGATTACGACCGTGCGTGCGACGTTTCGGCGCGAACGGCGGCGGTGATCCGGGTCGGGCCGAGCTGGGGGATCGTGCTGGGCACCGAGACGGCAGGGTCGGCGCTGTGGATCCACGGCCCTGCTCCCCACGAAACCTGCCTCGTAGCCGTGGGGCGAGCGGACGACGTCGGGGAGCCTCGCCTTGCTCAGGTCGCCGCAGGCCAGCCGGCGGCAGCATGGGACACGCTACTGGAGCGCGTGCGGCTCGGTGGTGACGGGCTGCTCCTTGCCCATGCCGCGGATCGTCCGGCGGACGTGCGTGAGCTCAGTGCGTTTGCGCCCGTGGTGGATGGCGAGGCCGCGCGTGCCGTCATCGGAGAGGGGATTCGCTGCCATTTGCCGGAGGGTGAGTACGGCGTCTCTGGCTGCGACGTGGCCACATCCGAAGGGGAGTACCTCACCTTCGTCAAGTTCACGCTTCTGGACGATGCCGCGTGAGAAATCGTTGCAGCGGGCTGTGCCGCAACGCAGCGCGGTTCCTGCGGTTCACTCCGGACCCGTGCCAGGTCGCCGTGATCCACCGTTCGCGCCATGCATCGCTTTCCTGACGAACTCGGCGCCCCAGACCTCGCTCTGGGCGGCTTCCAGCTGTGGGTCCATGGGCCGTGGACCCTGGGTGCCGATCCGTACGACGATTGGCTGCGGGTGACCGCGCACTGCGGAGGTGAGGGTGCGAGCGTGTGGGCATCGGGCGAGATCCTCCGCCGCTCCGAGCTGGCGCGCTGGCTCGACGAGGTCGCGATGCTCTACCAGACGCTCGCCGGGACCGCCCGCCTGGACCCCATCGAGCCGAACCTGTGCGCGGAGCTGACGCCTGCGGGACGCGCCGGGCACCTGCGGATGAGGGTCGAGATCACCCCGAACGCGGCGACGCAGAGACACCGCTTCGAGTTCGAGCTCGACCAGTCGTTCCTCCCCGTGTTCCTCGAATCGGGAAACCAGCTGCTCTCGCGGATCGCGGTAGATGGCGCACCGCCGCCCGCCTGAGGGGCACGAACCAACCGGGAACCCCTCGAGCAAGCCTGCCGTGCGCTCGAGGTGTGCTGCGTAGGTGCTCTGCGGTACGGCGGGGGTGACCCGGCGATCATCCGGCGCCTTGGGAACGATGCCTGCTATTGCGATCACCTCCTGCCCAATGAGCCCGCTGCTACGCCGTCCCGGGTGCCGCGACAGGATCGCGAGCGCAGGAAATGGTGGCAGTTCTGGCGCAGATAATCCCGCGCGCTGGCCACGGAGCGCGCAGTCTTCTGGAGGAAGATGAAAAACGCCCGGGAGGCAGCACCGCCCGAGGGGTTCCGCTACCAGGCGGAGGTCCTGCCGGCGGAGGAGGAGCGGGAGCTCGTGGAGCACATCCGCGAGCTTCCGCTGAAGGAGTTCGAGTTCCACGGCTACGTCGGCAAGCGCCGCGTGATCTCGTACGGCTGGCACTACGACTTCGGCGAACGCAGGCTGCAGCAGGCGGAAGACATCCCCGCGTTCCTCCTCCCCGTGCGGGACCGCGCCGCCGCGTTCGCGGACCTGGCACCAGGCGACCTGGCGCACGCGCTGGTGACGGAGTACGGCCCCGGTGCGGCCATCGGCTGGCACCGCGACAAGAGCGTCTTCGGCGACGTGATCGGCGTGTCGCTGCTCTCCCCCTGCGTCTTTCGCCTGCGGCGCAAGGCCGGGGCGAAATGGGAGCGGTATTCGCTCACGGCGGAGCCCCGTTCCGCGTATCTTCTCCGTGGCCCCTCTCGCACCGAGTGGGAGCACAGCATTCCCGCCGTGGATGCGCTCCGCTATTCCATTACCTTCCGAAGCCTGCGCGCGGACCGCTGACCGAGGTCCGCATCCGTGGCCCCGCCTAGCGTATGACAGGCGACGACGTGCTGGATCTCGATGTGGATGGCTACCGCGTGGAGCGGCTCGGTCCCGCCGACGCCGCCGTCGTGCAGCGCCTGTACGAGCGGTGCAGCGACTATCACCAGCTCGAGGAAGGCATCCCAACGCGCCCCGGCGCCGCCGCGCACCTGCTCGCTGCCCTGCCGCCGGGACGGGAAGCTGCCGACAAGTACGTGCTGGGCGTCCGCGCTCCGGGCGGCGAGCTGGTGGGCGTGATGGACCTGATCCGCGACTGTCCGGACCGGAACGAGTGGTGGCTGGGGCTGCTGATGCTGGATCCCGACGTGCGCGGGTCCGGGCTGGGCGGCCGCCTGTACCGCGCCGTGGAGCAGGCGGTGCGCTCCGGTGGAGCCACGTCCATCTACCTGGGCGTCCTGGAGCAGAATCCGTCGGCGGAGCGCTTCTGGCGGAGCCACGGTTTCCAGGAATTGCGCCGTCAGCCCTATACGGCCGCCTCCGGCCACCAGAGCCGCGTCATCGTGATGCGCCACCGCCTGGCGTGATGGTCGACGCGGAAGTTCTCGCCCGCGCGACATTCCACCCCCCGGCGCCGGAGTGAGCGATGGAGTTTCGTCTGAGCCACGCGATCGAGGTGCTCGAGCGCACGCCCGCCACCTTTCGCGCGCTCCTGGGCGGCCTGCCGGAGCCGTGGACCGCGGCGAACGAGGGGCCCGAGACGTTCAGCGCCTTCAACAACGTGGGCCACCTGATCCACGGCGAGCGGGCCGACTGGATCGCGCGCGCGCGGATCATCCTGGCGCAGGGGCCGGACCGGCGGTTTCCCCCCTTCGACCGCTTCGCGCACATCCGCGAGAGCCAGGGAAAGAGCCTGGCGCAGCTGCTGGACCAGTTCGCGCGGCTGCGGGCCGAGAACCTGGCCACCCTTCGCGGCTGGGGCCTCTCCGAGCGGGAGCTGGCGCTGCGGGGCGAGCACCCGGCATTCGGGCCGGTGACGCTCCGGCAACTCCTGGCCACCTGGGTGGCGCACGACCTGGGGCACCTGGCGCAGACCGCGCGCGTGATGGCCAAGCAGTACCGCGACGAGGTGGGCCCGTGGCGCGCGTACCTGCCCGTGCTCGACCGATAGCCCTGCGGCGCGCGGCCCGCGCAAAGGAGCGGCCGCGACGCGGCACGAGAAACTTCGGTCGTATAGGCCATTCCCCCTGTCCCCCTGTCCCCCTGTCTCCTTGTCTCCTTGTCTCCTTGTCCCCTTGTCCCCCTGTCCCCTTGCCCTCGCGGGGGCGCGGGGGCGGCGGCCGGTGTCATCCTCCGGGGCGGGCACGCGTTGTTGTCTCAGGAACCCCCGTAGACGTCCCGCGGTCCCGCGGGCCTGACGCACTCCGTACACCCAGCCCGGCAATGCGCGACAGATTCCGAGCCATCCATCCCACTGCACCCGGCCGCCGCGGCGGCGCGGCCGCCCTGTTCGCCATCGCCGCGTCGGGGGTGCTCGCGGCGTGCAGCAGCCTGCTCACCGGCCCCCTGGACCTGGAGGGCGGCCGGAGCACGGAGGCCACCTTCAGCAGTGAATCGCTGATCCCCGGCGCCGGCTTCGCCCGCCCGGCGCAGAGCGCCGCGCCGGCGGTGGCGTACGGCGGCATCACATTCCAGGCCTCGGTGCTTCCCGTGGATACGGCGCTGGACGCCGGGACCATGGGGCTGCGCATCCAGGTGCGGGCGCGGAACCCGTCGGCGGAGACGGTCCGGCTGCCGGTGCGGGGGTGCACCGTGTGGCCGGAGTTCTACGACAACCCGGACGGCACCGGCACCCCGGTATGGGTGCCGCAGGGGCAGTGCGCCCAGGAGCCGTACGACGTGATGCTGGCGCCGGGCGAGGAGAAGGTGTTCGACTTCCTGGCGTACGACGTCATGCTGGCCAGCGGCCTGGAGGATGGAAGGTACTACATCGTCGCGCGCTTCCATCACGCGGACACCACCCTTCGCCTGCACGCGGGGAGCGCGGACGTGCGGCTGCGGCTTCCCAACATGGCCTACCACGTCCGCGTGGATGACCGGGAAGGTGGCCTTTGGGCGCGGGTGCGCGTGGAGAACCGCAACCCGGGTCCGGTGCGGCTGGAGTTCGGCGCCTGCGCCGTGGGGCTGGAGCTTTACCAGAACGCGGATCTCACCGGCGACCCCATCCGCCTGGGCGCCGATCGGGTCTGCCCGGCCTACCTGGCCGTCCGGACGCTGGGCGCGGGAGCGGTGCTGGACGCGCCGGAGTTCGAGTACCGGCTCTCCGACCGCGCCACGCGGGGCGTGCCGAGGGGCGCCTATCACCTGGCGGTCAGGCTGGAGCTCAACGCGCGGACGTACCGGTTCCCCATGGGCACCGTGCGCGTCGGCGGGTGAGTGAGCACGCCGGGGCCCTGTCCGCACCGTGCTGTCAGGGCCCAGCGGAACGAACCGTCATTCCGAGCGCCGCGAGAAACTGCCGGTTGGAGGGTTTTCGGCGCCACCCGGGAATCTACTCATACCAAATCCCCGGGTCTTCTGTGCAGATCCATCACGACGAGCGCGGAGGAAAGGATAGAGGACGCGGAGAACGGACGGAGTTCTCCGCGTCCTCACTCTCTTCCTCCGCGTCCTCCGCGTGAAATTACCGTTCCGTCGCGGTGATGATGGACGTCGTTTGGCGTGAAACCGCATCCACGAAGCGCGGCTCCCGAGGCGGCGTTACTGCCCTCCGGCGGATTGGGGATCGCGCTGGAGGGCGGCCACGTGCGCGGCCAGGCGCCGGCAGAGGTCCGGCGCGCCGGGCACCCCGAAGTGCGCCTCGCCCCCGGGCCAGCGGATGCGGATGCGGGGCACGCTCCGCCGCCACCACACCCAGGCCGGCACCGCGGCATCCACCATGTCCACCTGCACCCCCGCCAGCGGCTCCACCACCAGCGCCTCGCGGTCGCGCCGCCGGTTGCGGTTGTGCGGATCGAAGCGCACGCCGCGCGCGCCCAGGTACAGAACCCCGCCCACGGCGCGCCCCCCGGCCGTCATCCGGCCGCAGGGAAGGCGGTAGGTGTAGCCGGCGGAGGGGGGCGGCGGCAGGATGCGCGGGTCGCCCGCGTACACCTGGTCGGTGACGCGCTGGTCCCACCACAGCACCGAACGGGGAAGGATGACGTTCAGGAAGATCCCCGACAGCCCACCCGCCACCGCCGACGCCAGGACCCGCAGCGGCCACGCCACCCGCCCGCGCACCTGCTCCAGCCGGTGCAGCACCTCCATCCCCGCGTGCAGCGCGCCGCCGCCCGGGAACACGGGGAGCCGCTCGCCCGCCTTCCCCTGCGCGGCGTCGTAGTCCGCGCGCGGCGCCAGCGTCTCCATCGCGCCGTGCACGGCGGGGCGCTGGACGGGCCCGGGAGCCGGGGGCGCCGCGCCGCGGCCCTCCCTGCGCCGGCGGAAGAGGCGCGGAAGGCGCCTCACGGGACGGCACCCCGCCGCGGCACCCGGATCACCATCCCGCGCTCGCCGGAACTGCCGGCCAGGTACAGGTAGTCTCCCCTCGCCGCGGCCCCGCGGATGGAGTGCAGCCCTGGAAAGCTGTAGCGCAAGAAGCGGCCGCCGGCGACTTCCAGCACCTCCGCCGCGGTTCCGTTGCGTTCCCGCCAGAAGAGGACCGAGCCGTCCGGCTGCGTCTGGCCGCCATAGACCCCGTTGCGCCGCAGGACGGCGTCGGGCGGATCCAGCACGGTCCATCGCCCGTCATGGTGGGCGAGCAGGCACGGACGGCGCTCACCCGCGTACCGCTGGCCCAGAAACAGCACGGTGTCTCCCAGCATGGCCGCCGCGCCGATCAGGCACCCTGCCCTCCGCGCCTCCCGTGGCGCGGGGAGCGCCTCCCACCGCCGCTCGCGCTTTCTCCACACGTGATCCCAGTCCGCGGCGTACACGACCTGCGAATCGCCCGCGAGCGCAAGCAAGCCGAACAGGCGCTCGCCCTCCACGGGGTCGGTGTGCGCGGGATCCACCTGCGGGGGGATCGGCGTGGGTTCCAGGTGCCAGCCCCGGCCGTCGAAGCGCAGCAGCGCACCGTCCAGGCTCACGTACACCTCGTCCGCGCCGCGGCCCCAGATCGCCAGGGGCCTGCGCTC
>JAHWJJ010000411.1 GCA_019348475.1 Gemmatimonadota bacterium
GAAACTGTCTTCGTGAATCCGGTATGACTCGGGCTTGTCTGCTCTGTGTTGCCCAGCGTCCACCCGGGACGGCCTCTTACGGATCGCAATCGGGTGGATGATCTGCCCCGGCGGCCCCGGCCGCGCCACCTCGATCTTTGCCCATCCAAAAAATTCGGATCCCGTCCCCTCGCCGGCAGCACCCCCTCTACCAGGGAACGCCGGCATCCTGCCGAGCCCATCCGGTCCGCGTCCGGCCGTCTCACCCGCATCCATCCAGCACTGCCCACCGTTCACCCGTTCACCCCTTCACCCGGCTACGGCTCCGCCGGCACCGGCGTCTCCAGCTTCGGCGCGACCGAGA
The DNA here is from genome assembly GCA_019348475.1 of Gemmatimonadota bacterium. Lineage (GTDB taxonomy): Bacteria > Gemmatimonadota > Gemmatimonadetes > Longimicrobiales > Longimicrobiaceae > Longimicrobium. The sequence goes on from JAHWJJ010000411.1 coordinate 344, forward strand.
CGCGGTTGCGGCCAGCGTCCTTGGCCCGGTACAGGGCGGCGTCCGCCTGCCCCAGCACCTCGGCCGGACTCGCGGTGCAGTCGGGGCACGCGCTGACGCCAAGCGAGGCCGTCACCGACAGCCGCTGCCCGTTGTAGTCCACCGTACCCGCCTCCAGGCTGCGGCGGATGCGCTCCGCCGCCTCCGCCGCCTGGCCCACACCTGTCTCCGGCAGCAGCACCACGAACTCCTCGCCGCCCAGCCTGGCGGGCAGGTCCACGTCGCGCACGGTGGACCGCAGCAGCTCCGCCACGTGCTGCAGCACCCGGTCGCCCGCCTCGTGCCCCCAGGTGTCGTTGAACTTCTTGAAGAAGTCCACGTCCAGCGCGACCACGCTGAACGGCCGCGCGTAGCGGTCGTAGTACCCGGAAAGCGACGCCAGCCGCGCCTCGAAGGTGCTGCGGTTGGCCAGCCCGGTCAGCGGGTCGGTGGATGCGCGCTGGTCCAGCGCCTCGAAGCGCCGCGCGCTGCGCATGGGGAGCGGCGCGACGGAGCACAGCATCCGCGCGATCTCCATCTCCCGGTCCCCCAGGCGGCCGGGCTCGGGGTGCCAGACCGCCACCGCGCCCATCGCCCGCCCGTCCAGCATCAGCGGCAGAACGGCGGCCGAGCGGGGCGGCGCCTCCCACCGCTCCGCCGCGGTCAGCAGCGGCAGGCGGTCGCCGGCCTTGCGCAGGTCCGCGTGGCGCAGCTCCACCCCGTGCTTTACCGCCAGCGCCAGCCGCGACTCGCCTTCGCCGAACGCCTCCGCGTCCATGGGGACGGACTCGCCGGAGACGTGCAGCACCTTGCCGCGCCCGCCGTCGTCCGTGACCAGCGCCACGCCGGCGCCGGCCGCCCCCGTCCCCTGGCGCACGGCCGCGGCCAGCTGCGCGGCGAAGCGGTCCAGCCCCAGCTCGCCCGGCAGGGTGCGGACGGCCTCCGCCAGCGCCCGCATTCCGCCTTCCGCCCGCCGCACCGCCTGGCGCGTCTTCAGCAGCCCCAGCAGCGTTGCCAGGTGGTGCCCCGCGCGCGCCGCCGCCGTTTCCGCGCCCGGCGGCACCATCCCCGGATAGCCCAGCGCCAGCACCAGCACGCGCTCGTCGGTCTCCACCGGCACCAGCAGCATCTCCGCCGCCCAGGGCGAGGGGAGGTCCTTCTTGCCGCGCTCGATTCGCTGCGGCAGCCGCTCGTCCACCGCCCAGGCGAACGGGTGGCCGGCCAGGGGAACGGGGGAGTCCGGCGCCTCCACGTCCGGCGCCGCCACCCGCGACAGCAGCGCCGCCGTGCGCTCCTCCCCTTCGCCCTCCGCGCGCCAGAGCGCCGCCTCGTGCGCGTCGGTCGCGCGCATCACCGTCGCCAGCGCGGTCTCCACCGCCTCCGCGTCCGTGGCCACGCCGGAGCGTCGCGGCCGCGGATCGGCGGGCTCCACGGGCGCCGCCTTCGTCCGCGGCCGGGCGGATGCGCCCCCGGCGATCCAGGAAGCCAGCCCCGCCGCGACCGCCATCAACAGGATCCAGCGGAGGACGACCGCCGGCGCCGGCACGGTCCCATCCACCCAATCGCCCACGATTCCCAGTGCTGCCGCGGCGGCGGCGGCGGGAAGGATGGACGCCGGGGGTGCCCGGCGCGCGAACACCCCCGCCCATCCCACCGCCAGCGGGGCCAGGGGCGACGCCAGCGAGCCGGTGGCAGCGATCATCAGGTGCAGCGGGGGCCAGAGCGCGGCGGCCGCCGCGGAGTCCCTGCCGCGGGCGCGAAAGGTCCAGACGGCCAGGGCCAGCAGGAGGACGACGGAAAGCGCCGCGCCCCACCACGGCAGCCGCGGCGCGGCCAACAGCGCGGCCAGGTAGGCCAGCGCGGACGCCGCGAGGGGCAGGGCGGGTGCGCGGTCGCGGGGGGGAATCGGTCAGGAAGGCGGAAGGAGGTTGATGCGCGACGCGGCGGCCGCGGCGCCGAAGCCGTTGTCGATGTTCACCACGGTCACCCCCTGCGCGCACGAGTTCAGCATCCCCAGCAGCGCGGAGAGCCCGCCGAACGCCGCGCCGTACCCCACGCTGGTGGGCACGGCGATCACGGGGACGGAGACCAGGCCGCCGACCACCGAGGGGAGCGCCCCCTCCATCCCCGCGACCACGATGACGACGGCGGCGGAGCCCAGCGCGTCGCGCGCTGCCAGCACGCGGTGGATGCCGGCGACGCCCACGTCCGCCAGCCGCTCCACCGGGTTCCCGAACGCTCTGGCAGTCACCGCCGCCTCTTCCGCCACCGGCAGGTCGCTCGTACCCGCCGTGACGATCAGGACGGAACCGCGCGTCTTCCGCTCCGCCGCATGCGTGGCCGGGAGCCACGCCGTGCGGCCCGGCGCGTTGATCTCAATGTCCGGCAGGGCCGCGCGGAGCGCGTCCTGGCCGTCGAGCGCCACGCGCGTGGCCAGAAACCCCTCGCCGCGGGCCGCGATGCGCTCCGCGATGGCGGCCAGCTGCTCGGGGGTCTTGCCCTCGCCGAAGACGACCTCGGGAAAGCCCTGCCGCAGGGCGCGGTGGTGGTCCACCCGCGCGAAGTCCAGGTCCTCCACGGGCGCCCAGGCCAGCCGCCGCTCCGCCTCCTCCACCGCCACGGTGCCGCCGGCCACCTCCGCCAGCAGTGCGCGCAGCCGCTCGGGGGTCAAGCGGGCACTCCCTCGTACTGCGCCAGGTACCCTTCCAGCAGCTGCTCCGCGTCCTGCAGCCGCGTCACCCCGAAGAGCTCCTGCCGCAGAAAGCGCCCGTTGGGAAGCCCCTTGGTGTACCACCCCAGGTGCTTGCGGAACTCGATCATCGCCTTTTCCTCGTCCGCCTCCCAGGCGATCGCCAGCCGCGCGTGCTCGATCACGATGCGAAAGCGCTCCGCCGGGTCCGGATCGGGGGGCACCGGCCGCCCCTCCAGCGCCGCGCGCGCCTGCGCGAACAGCCACGGCGCGCCGTGGCTGCCGCGGGCGATCATGATGCCGTCGCAGCGCGTGTGCTCGTGCATGCGCCGCGCGTCATCGCCGCTCCACACGTCGCCGTTGCCGATGACGGGGATGTCCAGCGCCGCCTTGACCGCCGCGATCTCGTCCCAGTTGGCGGTGCCGCTGTACATCTGCGTCCGCGTCCGCGCGTGCAGCGTCAGCGCCTCTGCCCCCGCGTCCTGGCAGCGCAGCGCGATGCCCACGGGGTCGCGCGTGTCTTCGGTAAAGCCGCTGCGGATCTTGACCGTGGTGGGGATGCCGATGGCCCCCTTGACGGCGCGGATGATGGATTCCACCAGGTCCAGGTCGCGCAGGCAGCCGGACCCCCCGTTGCGGTTGACCACCTTCTTGACGGGGCAGCCGAAGTTGATGTCCAGGAAGTCCGGCTCGTACACCTCTTCCACCAGCCGCGCGGCCTCGGCCATCGCCTCCGGCTCCGCGCCGAAGATCTGGATGCCGATGGGCCGCTCTTCGTCGTTGAAGCGCAGGTAGGTGTGCGTCCGCCTGTCGTGGCGGCGGATCCCTTCGGCCGACACGAACTCCGACACCACCACGTCCGCGCCGAACTGGCGGCACAGGCGGCGGAACGGCGATTCGCTGACGCCGGCCTGAGGCGCCAGGTACAGCGGCACGGTGCCGCCGCGAAGCAGGTCGAGGGGATTGGAAGACATGGCGCCAATATACACGGCTGCGCCGGGCGCGTTCAACCGCCGGCGGCGGATGGACGGGGCCGATGCCCCACCTTCACCTTCACCTTCACCTTCACCTCCGGCCCCGCCCGCGCCCCCCCCCCCCGCCCCCCCCCCCCCCGGCCCCCCCCCGCCCCCCCCCGCCCGCCCCCCCCCCCGCCCCCCCCCCCCCCCCCCCCGCCCCGCCCCACCCGAACACCGCCCCGACGGCCCCGACGCGCCCCCCCACGCGCCGCGCCCCCCGCCGCCGGAGCGACGTCATCTTGTTGGAGGACAGCTCCGAGAGGATCACGAGGA
>JAHWJJ010000412.1 GCA_019348475.1 Gemmatimonadota bacterium
GGCCAGCGACTCGAAGCCGAGGTTGTCCCGCACCCCCCGCCTCGGGCCCGGCCATCACGACCGTCCCCGCCGCGGCATCCCCCCAGGCGTCCAGGTGGCGCGCCGGCAGGGTGGGCGCGGTGGAAGGCACGGCGGCGGCCCGGGCGTCCCCCTTCCGCACCTGGATGAGGGCGCGCGCCGGCGCGACGGCGGGGGCAAGCCCCTCCAGCGGCCAAGCCCAGCGTTCCAGCGCCGGCTCCAGGGCCGGGTCCACGCGCAGGGCCAGCGCCCCGTCCCCCAGCAGGTCCCGCGACAGCAGGGCCCGGCGGCTGGAGACCGGGCTCACGGTCCGGCGCCGGCCAGCCCGCGCGGCCCTCCCCCGTACGACAGCGCCACCAGCGGGCGCACGGCGGGCGTGGCCGCGGCGATGTGGTGCCAGGGGGTGCCGGGGTAGCCGGCCAGCCACGCCGTCTTGCCCCGCGCCCGCGCGCAGCGCATGCAGGGAAAGCGGTCGAACGGGTCGGCGGGGTCTGCGGACGGGCGGGCGTCGTCCCGCAGCCGCGCCACGGCGGCCTGGTACGCCGGCCAGGCCTCGGCGAAGGGGACCCGGTTCAGGTCGGCCACCACGTCCGCCTCGTTCTCGCCGTACTCCGAGAGCTGGCAGCAGACGGACAGGCGGCCTCGCGCGTCCCCGTAGACGCGCTTGCCGCCGAACGTGTCGCACGTCCGCTCCGCCCCGTCGAAAGGGTAGCCGTAGTCCAGCTGCAGGTGGGTGCGCCGGCCGGGCTCGCCGCGCAGGGCGAACACCTCGTCACGCACCCCCGCCCACGCTTCGGGTGCAAGGTCGCTGTCGCGCGCGGCGCTGCCGGGGACGGGCTGGGGGAGGATGAAGTGCAGGCGCGTGCACCCCAGCGCCTCGGCCAGGTCGGCCGCGGTGCGCAGCTGGTGCCGCGAGCGGCGGTCCACGATCAGGGACAGCGTGGGCGGAATGCGGCGGCTGGTGAGCAGCGCCACCGCCTGCAGCACCCGCCGGAAGCTGCCGCGCCCCCGCTCGTCGTCGTGCACCTGCTCCGTGGCGCCCGAAAGGCTCAGCCGCACCGAGGCGGGGGGGTGCCGGTCCAGCGACGGCATCATCCGCCGCATGTGCCAGCCGTTGGTCACGAACGTGTACGGGAGGTCGCGCGCGTGCAGCATCCCGGTGATGCGGTCCCATTCCGGGTGCAGCGTGGGCTCGCCGCCGGTCATGCTGACCGCCAGGGTGGGGAACATCTCCAGGGCCTCGTCGACCGTGCGCTCGATCACCTCGTACGCCAGGTTGCGCACCGTGGTGACGTCGTCGCGGATGCAGTGGGGGCACCGCAGGTTGCAGTGCTCCGTCACCGCGAAGCCCAGGAACACGTCAGGGCGTGGGAAAGCAGGTGCTGCCGTCGATGCCGCAGCCGCCGCTGATGGGGGTGAGCAGGGTGAGCTCCGTCAGGCGCGGCAGGTCTTCCACGCGCGGCGCGACCCACGGACGGCGCTCGGAAGCGCCGGAACGCGGGGACCTAGGAATGGTGCCCTTGTCGGCCATTGCAGGGGTCTTGTGGAAAGGGGGGGCGCCGGCGCTGGGCCCGGCGGCGCGCGGCCGGCCCGGGTGCTCCGTGGAGGGGTTCCGCGGGGGCGGGCCGGGCGGGAGGATGGCGCGCGCACGGTGCGGATCACGGCCCGTGGGCCCGGGCCTCCACACGTGCTGAATGGTAACGGATCGCTGCGGGCCGCGCAACACGCCCGCCCCGTGTGGTACGGACTGACGCCGCAGGCCCGGAGAACGCGGAGTGCGCCGCCTGCCGCCATGCTTCCAACTCGTTGCGGTTCCGTCACCTGGCCCGTTTGATCGTCTTCGAGTGCGTTCCGTATCTCTGCCGCCGGCGCCGTCGGCGCCGGCCGCGCGGCGCGAGGGCGGAGCGGGCGCATCGCGCCAATCCCCCTGCGGGGGCCCGCGAAGGTGGGGCGGCGGTGTCCCACCCCCAGGCTGCGCTCGGCATGCTGGAGTTCCAGTTCCTGCAGGTGCGCGACATCTCCCGTCAACGCGCGCTCATCCATCACGGATTCCACGACGGGCAGAGAGCCGGTCCGGCTGTCGTCAGGTCGCTGCGCGGGCAATGTCCCCCACACAACCAGCCTCTCGCCGGGAGAGATTATTCTGTCCACTGCATGTCGGAGGATGGGGAGCCATCCCGTGGTGGGAGGTAGGGGACAGGGGGCGCTGTCGGATCAGCCCGACAGCGCACGGCCGGCGCGGTCGGGGCGCTCCGAATCGGGTCTGGTGATTCGGGGAGGGTATCGCTATCTTCTTGTTCGGTTTTTGTTCGTATGCGGCCCCGCGCGGCCGCTGGGACCCTGTCGCCCGGAGCATGCCCATGCCTGCCGCCGTCCAACCCCTCGAGTCCACCTGCGGCGCCGTCAAGATCAAGGAGTGGCCGGCCACCGACCGCCCGCGCGAGCGGCTGTGCACCCTGGGGGCGCAGTCGCTCTCGTCGCGCGAGCTGCTGGCCCTGCTCATCGAGACCGGCAGGCCGGCCACCGGCGAGCGGCCGGCGCGCTCGGCCATGGACGTGGCCGGCGACCTGATGGCGTGGGCGCTGCAGGGCGAGGACGAGGGCCAGGAAACCGACGGCACGCGCCGCAGGGACACGCAGCCGCTGCGGCGCATGATGATGGCCCCGTCCTCGCAGCTCTGCAGCGTCCCCGGCATCGGCCCGGCCAGGGCCGCCAAGATCCTGGCCGCCCTGGAGCTGGGCCGCCGCGCGGTGCAGGAGGTGCGGCGCGAGGTGCACCGCTTTACCTGCCCGCGCCACGTGTTCGAGTACGTTCACGTGCGCATGCGCGACCTGCGCCACGAGGAGTTTCACGTGGTGATGCTCAACGCCCAGGGTGAGCTCATGCGCATCGAAAGGGTGGCGCAGGGCACCGTCGACGGCTGCCACGTGCAGCCGCGCGACGTGTTCAGCCCCGCCCTGCGCGAAGGCGCGTACAGCGTGGTGGCGCTGCACAACCATCCCAGCGGCGAGCCCCGGCCCTCCAGGCAGGACCGCGATCTCACCAAGCTGCTGGAGGGCGCCGCCAGCCTGCTGGGGGTGCGCCTGCTGGACCACATCATCGTGGGCGAAGAGCGGTACTGGTCATTCTCCGAACAGAAGCAGATGTCGTCGGGGTGGTGAGGGGGCGCCCCAATCGCTTACATTGCGTGCATGAGGTACTTCGCCGCACCGCTGCCGCCCACCCGCCGCGCCGCCCGGCCGGCCGCTTCCCGCGGGGGAGCCGGCTGATGGCGTCGCACGCCCCCGCGCTCCCGGCCGCCGACGGCGCGCTGGACCACGCGCGCGCCATTCTGCCGCCGCAGCTTTTCGACGCGGTGCAGCCGTACGCCGAGCGGCTGGACCTGGACCTGATCGCGCGCGCGTACGAGTTCAGCGCCATGGCGCACGCGGGGCAGAAGCGCCACTCGGGCGAGGACTACATCGTCCACTGCATCGAGGTGGCGCGGATCCTGGCGGACCTGCACCTGGATTCGGCCACCATCGCGGGCGGGCTCATCCACGACGTGGTGGAAGACACCTCGGCCACGCTGGACGACGTGCGCGACGCGTTCGGCGACGAGGTGGTGACGGTGGTGGACGGGCTGACCAAGATCGCCAAGGTGCAGTTCCGCACCAGCACCGAGCAGCAGGTGGAGAACTTCCGCAAGCTGCTGTTGAGCATGGCGCAGGACGCCCGGGTGATCCTGATCAAGCTGGCGGACCGGCTGCACAACATGCGCACGCTGGACTGGCTGCGCGAAGAAAAACGCCTCCGCATCGCCCAGGAGACCCGCGACATCTACGCGCCGCTCGCGCACCGGCTGGGCGTGGCCGCCATCAAGTGGGAGATGGAGGACCTCTGCTTCAAGTACCTGGAGCCCGAGCCCTACAAGGAGCTGGCCCGCCGGGTGTCGGAAAAGCGGCGGGAGCGCGAGGAGTGGATCGAGAACCTGCGCGTGCCGCTTGAGGCGGAGCTGCGCGGGGCCGGGATCGAGTGCGAGGTGACGGGGAGGCCCAAGCACCTGTGGTCCATCTACCGCAAGATGGTGCAGCGGGAAAAGAGCTACGACGAGATCTACGACCTGATGGCGGTGCGGGTGATCGTGGACACCATCGCCGACTGCTACCACGCGCTGGGGGTGATCCACAACCGCTGGACGCCGCTCACGGAGCGGTTCCACGACTACATCGCCACGCCCAAGAGCAACATGTACCAGTCGCTGCACACGACCATCTTTGGTCCGGGCGGGCGGCTGTACGAGATCCAGATCCGCACGCGCGAGATGCACCGCACGGCCGAG
>JAHWJJ010000413.1 GCA_019348475.1 Gemmatimonadota bacterium
TCGCGGGCTGCTCGGCGCCGCGGGGACCTCCGCCGCGTTCCTGGCGGCGCTGGATCAGGGCGGCGGCGAGATCCTGATCGTGTTTCCCATCGCCACGCCGCTCGTCGCGGCCGTCGCGGCGGACTGCTGAGCGCCTCGCACCATCGCCCGGCGAAACCGCCCGGTGAGTTCCTCCGTACGCACCCGTCCGCTACTCCACCCGAAAGCAGGAACATCGGTCATGCAGCCTCGGAAGCACGTCGGCCCGCTCGTCCTCATGCGGGACCTGGTCCTCTTCCACATCAAGCTGCTGCTGGATGGGATCAAGGGCTTCTGCATGTTCTGGTTCTCGATCGGTGCCGTGCTCGCGGACCTCTTCCTCCTGGACCGGAGCCAGCGCGGGCGCTACTTCTACGCGGTCCTGCGCATGGGCGAGCGGTTCGACCTGTGGCTCAACCTGTACTCCCCCACGCGCCGCGCCGAGAACAACAGCGACGGGCTCTTTGGCGAGAGCCGCGCGGGCGACCACACCTTCGTGGGCCGCATGGAAGAGCTGGTGCGCCGCGGCCCCGAGCCGGTGCCGACCCGCAGCATGCGGTAAACCGGCGGTTGAAACCGCTGCAACAACCGCGGGAAGCCTGCCTGCGCAGCCTCGGGGGAGCGGGGTCGTATCGGGGGGGCGGGCACAACGGCAGCATCGCCGGGGGCTGAAGCCCCCGGCTGGAACCACGGGAAGACCGCTGAAGCGGTCTCGCGAGCCGTAGCCCCCCAACACTTCCTGAGCGGAGCGCCACACCGCCCTCACCCCCAGGCCCAACCTTGGCGCGCAGCGAAGGAGACGGGCTCTGCGATGAGCACCGGCCTGGCCCATGTTCGGTCGGCCGCCCTGCGGATCCGAGCGCCCCCGCGAATGCATGCGACGCCCGCGCAGGCACCCGGCTTCACGTCGCCGCGCCGATGGGGAAGGCCCGCGCGTGCCAGGCGTCGCGCAGGCGCGTCTCCCACCGGCCCTCGCGCACGTCGCCGGCGGTGGTGACCGTGTTGTCGAAGACGACGGTGTCCTCGGCCACCTCGCCCGCGGCGGCCATGCGCCGGAACTCGGGGCGGGGAACGGAGCGCACCTCGCCCGCGGCGTCCCGAAAGAAGACGAGGGACGAATCGCGCAGCGTGACTCCGGTCGCGGCCTCGGCGGCGGCGAGGGCATGGAAGAGCGAGTCGATGGAGCACCCCGAGACGCCGGTCGCCCGCTCGTCCGCGCCCACCAGGAGGAAGCGGTCGTGGCGCCATTCGCGCGCCCCCCGCACCGGCGCCCCGTGCGCCGCCCACCCGTCGATGAATCCGTCCACACCGCGCAGCAACGCCGCGCTCTCCCCCTCCGCGAGCGGCCGCGACGCGGCGAACACCCACACCCGCGCGTCATCCGGCAGCTGATCGAACGATACCGCGCTCATCCGTGCGTCTCCTGTAGAAAACGTGTATCACCGCCGGCCGGACTCCCTCCGATGCCGCGGTTCTCGAGCCGGCTTCAGCCGCCTTCCCGTCGTTCCGGCCGGGGGATTCATCCACCGGTGCTGCGGGCGCCGGCCCCTATCAACCCCGCGATGGTGCGCGGTGGATGCGGAGTCGCTCATGGCGTCGAGCGCGATCGTTTCGCGGGTGCTAAGACAAAGCGTGACGAGAACGTAGCCCGCGTATCCGCCCCCTGCAACGACGGTTGACAAATCCACGGCGGGGGCCGTACAGTTGTTCATCCTCCCGGACAGCTCCGCAAGACGTCTTTGCGTACCACACTCCCGGCCCTAAGCCGCTGCTCCGCCGCGCCCCTGCGGGCCGCGTGCGGCGTTTGACAATCGCTCATCGTCCCGGATAGAATGCGGAACACCCGCCCCGCTCACCCCTGCTCGCTCCCGCGTCCATGACCGCGCCCTTTTCGACGCCGTCGCACGGTGCCGCGCTGGCCACCGAGCCCGACGCGCCTCCCGCCGCGCCATCGCGTTACGGTCCCCTTCCCGGCGGGCCCGAGCGGCGCCCCGTGCAGGCACCGCGCCGCGGCAGGGAGCTCTTCCGCACCATCCAGGAGCAGCTCTGGGCGTTCGGCATCAGCCTCTGCCTGCTGATCCTGGGGGGTGCCGCGCTCAGCTGGTTCACGGTGGACCGCATCGTCAGCAACGCCGAGGGGCAGCTCGAGTCTCTTCAGCAGAGCTCCGAGATCGGCACCTCGCTGGAGGCGCTGATCCTGGCGCAGATGAACACGGGCGAGCGCTACCTGCTGACCCCGTCGCCCGCCGCCGAGCAGGCGTTCGCGGAGCAGGGGCGGCAGGCGCACCAGCAGCGCCGCCGCTACCGCGGCCTCAAGGACCTGAGCGTTTCCGAGCAGCAGGAAGTGGCCGCCATCGACGCGCTCCACTCGCAGATCGAGGTGGAGTACGCGCTGGCCCACGCCCAGGCCGACATCGGCGACCGCGAGGGGGCGCTGCGCCGCATCAGCGCCGTGCGCCCGCGCACCGAGCAGCTGCAGGCCGCCATCCGCCGCGTCAGCGAGCGCCAGGCGCAGAAGGTGAACGCCACCTCGCAGCGCCTGCGCGAGGACGCGCGGGATCGCAAGATCATCCTAATGCTCCTCTCGCTGGGCGCGGGGATCCTGGCGCTGGGTGCGGTCTACACGGCCGTGCGCAGCATCACTCTTCCCATGGCGCACCTGATGGGCTCGGCCGAGCAGCTTGGGGCGGGCGACCTGCGCGTCCACAGCACCGACCGGGTGGCAATGAAGCGCGAGTTCGCCGCGCTCTCCGCCGCGTTCGACGGGATGGCGGCGAAGCTCCGCCACATCGTGGGGCAGACGGTGACCACGGCGGAGCGGATCTCCTCCTTCGCGTCGGACCTTTCCAGCATCAGCGAAGAGGTCGCCGCGTCCAGCGGCGAGGTGGCCACGGCCATGGTGGGGATCGCCAGCGGCGCCGAGAGCCAGTCGCACGGGCTGCAGGCCACGCGCGAGGCGCTGGAGGAGATGGGGCACCGGTCCACCGAGATCGTGAACGCCTCGCAGATGGTGAGCTCGCTCTCGCAGCAGATTCACCTGGTGGCGGCGCAGAGCCGTACCGAGGTGGGATCCGCGCTGCAGCGGCTGCTGGAGATTCGCGAGGTGGTGACGGACAGCGCCGCCCGGGTCACCGAGCTGGAGCAGGCCTCCATGCAGATCGACCGGTTCGTGGAGACCATCACCGGCATCGCGCGGCAGACCAACCTGCTGGCGCTGAACGCGGCCATCGAGGCGGCGCGCGCGGGCGAGCACGGCCGCGGCTTCGCGGTGGTGGCCGAGGAGGTGCGCAAGCTGGCCGAGGGCTCGGCGCGCGCCGCGCAGGAGGTGGCCCAGAACGTCACCGCCATCCGCTCGCGCATCACCGGCGTGGTCGGCACCATGGCGCAGGGGCAGACCAAGGTGGCCGACGTGGAGCACGTCTCCAAGGGCGCCGACGCCGCGCTGGAGCAGATCCTGGCCGCGGTGGACGGGGTGCGCCTCGCCGCCGGGCAGGTGCAGGAGGCGGTGGAGCGCAACCGTTCCGCGATGGACGGGGTGGAGGCCGCCGTGGCCGAGGTGGCATCGACCTCCGAGTCGCACGCCGCCAGCGCCGAGGAAGTCTCCGCCGCCGCCGAGGAGCAGTCGGCCGCCACCCAGGAGATGTCGGCATCCAGCGCCGAGCTCCTGCACGCCGCCCAGCAGATGCGCGACCTGGTGAGCGAGTTCCGCACTTAAAAAGCTTGGCTGACAAGAGATAAGGAGGCACAGAGAAGATGCTCTTTCTCTGTGCCCTCTTGCTTGTAGGGACTTTGCGCTACAGATTTTGTTGCGCACAAAAAGGGGGGACCATGGCGCGGACACGATCTTCGGCGGCGACCTCGCTTCGGGCGGCGGAGCGGCTGGACAGCATCGCCAGTGTGCTGGGAAGTGACGCCGCGGTCGCGGAGGTTCTCGGGGTTAGCCGGGCGCAGCCGGGGCGGTGGAGGGAAGGGCAGGCGCCCGATCCGGAAAACCGCGACCGAATCATCGGGCTGGATGCCGTGATCGCGCTCCTCTCGGGGTTCCTGGCGGAGTCGTCGATCCCGAAGTGGCTCAACGGCGTGAACGCGTACCTGGACAACCGGCGTCCCATCAGCGTGCTGAGGGAGGGCCGCGTATCCGACGTGATCGCCGCGATCGAGGCGCAGAAGAGCGGGGGCTACGCGTGAATCCTATCCCGCTCTGGCGGGTGTTTCCCTGGGACCCGGCGGCGGCGGAGGGCGAGCAGTTCTCCGCCACCTTTGTTCCGGGCGGCCAGGGAAGGAGCCGCTTCGACCTGCCCGCGAAC
>JAHWJJ010000414.1 GCA_019348475.1 Gemmatimonadota bacterium
TCCATCACCCCCGTGTGCCCCACCATGTCGGGGTTGGCGTAGTTGCACACCAGCACGTCGTACTTCTCCGATCGGATCGCCTCTACCAGACCGCGCGTTACGTCCGGCGCGCTCATCTCCGGCTGCCGGTCGTACGTGGGGACGCGGGGGGAGGGGACCAGGCGACGGTCCTCGCCGGCGGGCGGATCCTCGATCCCGCCGTTGAAGAAGTAGGTGACGTGCGGGTACTTTTCCGTTTCCGCCGTGCGGAAGCTGCACAGGCCGCGCGCGGCGAGGACGTCGGAGAGCTTGTCGTTCAGCTCCTGCGGCGGAAACGCGGCGGGGAGGGGAAGGTCCTCGTCGTACTGCGTCATGGTGGCCATGCGCACGCGGGGCCGGTGCGGCCCGCGGTCGAAGGCGTCGACGTCGTCCGCGGCCAGGGCGCGGGAAAGCTGGCGGGCCCGGTCGGAGCGGAAGTTGAAGAAGATGACGCCGTCGCCGTCCTCGATGTTCCCCACCGGCTTCCCGTCGTCGTCCACCATCACCCGCGGCTCCACGAACTCGTCGCTCTCGCCCTGCGCGTAGGCGTCGGCGATCGCCTGCACCGCGTCGCGCACCGGCTGCCCCTGGCCGTGGACGATGGCGCGGTACGCCTTTTCGGTGCGGTCCCAGCGCCGGTCGCGGTCCATGGCCCAGTAGCGCCCCATGATGGTGGCCACCTGGCACCCGTCCCCGCCGCACCGCCCGAAGAGCTCCGTCAGGTAGTCGCGCGCGGAGCGCGGGGGCGTGTCGCGGCCGTCCAGGAACACGTGGACGCGCACGCGGGGAATGCGGTGCGTGGCCGCCAACTCCGCCAGCGCCAGCAGGTGCTCGTCGACCGCGTGCACGCCGCCGGGGCCGATCAGCCCCATCAGGTGCAGCGTGCCCCCGTTCTCCTTCACCCCGTTCAGCACGTCGACGAACACGGGGTTCCGCGCGAACTCGCCGGACTGGATGGAGGTGGCGATGCGCTGCAGCGACTGCATCACCACGCGCCCGGCGCCCAGGTTCATGTGCCCCACCTCGGAGTTCCCCATCTGCCCCTCGGGAAGCCCCACGGCGGGCCCGTGCGTGGTGAGCGTCGCGCGGGGATGGCCGCCCTCTTCCCACAGGTGCTTCCAGGTGGGGGCGTGGGCTTCGGTCACCGCGTTGTCGGGGGCGGCGGGGCGCAGCCCCCACCCGTCCAGGATCAGCAGGCAGACGCGCGGGTGCGTCGCATCAGGCATGTTGCGGCCGGGGCAGAAGATGACTGCATTGTTGACAAGGTCGCGGCGGCGCGCCTATCTTGCGCCGATCCCGTTGAACGCACGAGAAAAGTAGAGGGCGCCCGGAGGGTTTCGCCACCCCGGCGCCGCGCGCGTTTGACGCAGGACCCACTTCGCCGCTTCACACGCCGCCGGCCTTCGCGCCGGGCGGCCCTGCCGGACCCACGCGCCGCCCTGCGACGCCCCGGCTGCACGCCGGCGCCGGTCCGCTGAACCCATTCCCGACTGGACCCGTCATCGCCCCGGGCGCGCCGCGCGCCCGGTCTGTCCGCAGTTCTGCACGGACGCAGTACAGCAGAGGAGCTCGCATGCACGCACCCCGCCGCGCCACCGCCGTCGCCGCCACGCTCGCCCTTGTGGGCGCAACCCTGGGGGCCTGGCTTCCCAGCCGCGCCCTGCCACCCCTTACCTGGTCGTCGGCCGTGCCGGCGGAGCCGGGGCGGGTGGTGGAGAACGGCGGCGACGCCGCGGTGCGGCTGGCCAGCAGCGCGTTCGGCAGGAGCGGCATGCTGCGCGCCGTGGTCACCGACCCCAACCGGCCGCTGGAGCTGCCGCTGGAGTGGGTGGACGTGAACCCCGATCCGCTGGACGTGGCCTATCGCTGGGAGCCCTTCGCGGGGACCGCCACGCGTACGCTGGCGGGCGAGGGGCAGCTGACGCACGGCTTGCGCGCCCCCTCCGACGCGGGAATCTGGCGGCTGCGGCTGCGCGGCCCGGGCTTTACGCAGGAGGTGAACGACCTGGCCGTGATCACCCGCGTCCCCTTCAGCGAAAAGCGCCGAGGCTACCTGAACGGATACCGGATCGGCACCTACGAGACCGAGACCACCGGCCGCTACGACCGCTACGCGCCCCCCGCCGGCTTCATCGAGGTCACCCCGGAGAACCAGGACCTGCCCGTCAGCGAGCACTTTCGGCTGCGCAACTTCCTCACCAAGGACCAGTTCGGCGTGTGGCCCAAGTACCTGGCGCTGGACCTTCGGCTGATCGACAAGCTGGAGCTGGTGATCCAGGAGCTGAACGCGATGGGGATCCGGGCCGAGCACGTGGCGGTGATGAGCGGCTTCCGCACGCCGGCGTACAACAACCAGGGCGTGGGCGAGGGCGGCCGCGCGGTGCTCAGCCGCCACACCTACGGCGACGCCGGCGACGTGTGGATCGACAATGACCGCGACGGCTACATGGACGACCTGAACGGCGACGGCCGCCGCGATACCGAGGACGCGCGGGTGATCCTGCGCGCCGTGGACCGCATCGAGCGCCGCTACCCCGAGCTGACCGGCGGCGCCGGCATCTACCGCGACAACGGCGCCCACGGCCCGTTCATCCACATCGACGTCCGCGGGAATCCGGCGCGGTGGTAGTGAAGGGGTGAACGGGTGAACGGGTGAACGGGTGAACGGGTGAACGGGTGACGAGGGCCGGCTTCCGGGGGAGGGGGTCGGCCTCTTGTTTGTCCGGCTGCTTGTGCGGATCGCTGAGTCGCGGCACCTTCAGACCTGGTCCGCGCACCGACGGTGGCCGCGCTCTCCCCTCCCGTACACCCTATCCGTTCCGCTCCACATGTCGCCGGAATCCGCGTATCCCTCCGACCTGGACGCCATCGTTCGCCTTCTCGCCGACGCCGCGCTCCCGCACCACGACCTGACGCCGGAGCACCTGCGGCACTTCCTGGTGCTGCGCGACGCGGACGGGATCTCGGGCGCGGTGGGGATGGAGGCGGCGGGTGACGCGGGGCTGCTGCGCTCCCTCGCCGTCTCCGCAGACAGGCGGGGCCAGGGACTCGCTTCGCGGCTGGTCGACGCGCTGGAGGCGTACGCCCGCGCCGCCGGCATCCGCACGCTCTACCTGCTCACGACCACGGCGGAGGGCTTCTTCGCGCGCCGTGGCTACGCACGCGCGGAGCGGTCCGCGGTGCCCGCCGCGATCGCCGCCACGGCCGAGTTCCGCGCCATCTGCCCGGCCAGCGCCGCCTGCATGGCAAAGGCGCTGCTCCCGGCGCCGGGCGAGTCGCAGCCGGCATTCGCGGCTGCGCAGGCATCGGTAGAATGAAAGCAGTTCAACCTCCCCCAGGGGTTTTTGGGGGAGGTGCGAGCCTGAGCGAGCGGAGGGGGCGCTCGCGCGAAGCCTGCCGTCCCCGCTGAAGGTTCGGACCGACACGCCGTTTTTCCGTCCCACACGGTCAGCCCAGCTGCGGCTGACTGAGGACGACAGGGGGCGCGAACTCAGGGCGGCGAGGTGGCGCCTGGCCCCGCCGCGGCCGCGCCGGCCTTGAACGCGCTGAGGACGGGGCGGCCCTCCCAGCGCTCCGGCACGGGAACGCCCAGCAACCAGAGCGCCGTCGCGGCGGTGTCCATGGTGCGGATGCCGAAGGGGAGCTCGCCGGGATCCACGGCCGGGCCCCAGGCGATCCAGGGGATGCGGACGTCCTCCAGCGCCTCGGTGCCGTGGTCAGTGCCGTGCCCGCCGTGGTCGGCCGTCACGATCACCACCACGTCGCCGTTGAAGCGGCGCACCGCCGCGCGCCGGATCTGCTCGATGGCGGCGTCGGCGCGGCGCACGGCCCAGCGGTACGGCGTCGTCATCCACCCCGCCGAGTGCCCGGCGATGTCGGGGTCCGCGATGTGGACGAACAGCAGGTCGGGCTCGTTGAAGCGCAGGTAATGGATCACCTCCTGGGTGATGCGCGGCGCCAGCACCACCTCCAGCCCGCGCGGCGCCTCCACGTCGTCCGGGGCGTCGTCGTGGATCAGGTGCCGGAACTTGGCCTTGCCGAAGAACGCCGCCGTCCGCAGGTGCGCGGAATCGGCCATGTCGAACATGGTCGCTACGCGCACGCGCCCCTGCGCCGCCACCTGCTCGTCGTTCCAGGTGATCCCGTGCACCGCCGGCTGCACCCCCGTGATCATCGAGGTGTGCGAGGGAAGGGTGCGGCTGGGAAGGATGGTGCGAGCATCCAGCGAATAGGCGCCTTCGCGCATCATCCGCTGCAGGTTGCGCGCGCCAGAGGCGGCGATGGCGTCGGGGCGCAG
>JAHWJJ010000415.1 GCA_019348475.1 Gemmatimonadota bacterium
TTCCGGCGACAGCCCTACAAGCTATCAGCCTGTCACCCCGGGCGTCAACCCCTGGTCGCGGGCTGGTGACGGCCGTGTGACGGTTTGCTGCGAAGGGGGCGCATAGTATAGCGCGGGTTCCGTGACGGGTCAAGGGGCTTTGATCGGCGCCCCTCCACCGCCCGCCGCCAGCGCGGCAGAGGATTGTCCGCGGCTACGCTCGGTCAAGCAGGGTTGCGGGGCTGATGCCGGCGCGGGCGAAAGGTTCCGCGGCCGGGTGTCCGCTGGAGAGGAGCGCGGCCAATAGGTGCCGCGGGGCGGGCTGTCCATCCGGCGAGAGCGCCCGAGCGTGGCGCAGGAGCGCGTCGAGCGCCGGTGCGTGCGCCGGCAGCGGCGGCCGCCGCTGCCATGGCAGCCGCCGCTTAACGGGGGGCCCCGCTGCCGCGGGCTGCGGAACCGCCTCAATCCCGTGGCTCTGGAGGATGCGGGCGAGCTCGTCCCCGCCCGAGTCACGCAACGCGGACGCCAGGTGCAACACGTCTACCTCGTCCGCTCCCCCGCGCATCGCGAGCTCCACCGCCCGGGCCACGGCCTTTGCGGCGACGGGCGTAATGCTCCCGCACTCCATGGTCTTCACCTCCCCGCGGCCAGAAAGCCACGCGCAAAGGGGACGAACGCCACCGTCTGCACGCCCAGCCCATCCTCGTGAACGCCGTACGCCCCGTCGCGGCTCAGCACCGCGGGCCGGAACCGGGACGGGAACCGGACCACGGTACCGCGCTCGGTTCCATCGAGGACATGCCAGTCGGAGCCGTAGCCCAGCGGACTGGTTGCCGTGGAGAAGCGGTTGAGCCATACGCGCCCCTGGTGATCGCATAGTATGGCGACGGCCGGCGGAGCCTCCCTTCCGAACAGGCTGCGGCGCTGCGAGGCCATCCGCGAAACCAGGCGCGTGATCCGTCGTGCCGCCAGGTTCTGGTCCCGCATCTCCAGCTCCACCGTGTGGCGGACGTAGCGCTGCACGTCGTGATCGGTGACCGGCCGCCGTTCCGGCCGGTAGGCCTGCTCCGCCAGCGCCCGGCCGTCCGCGCCGTACCACCGCACGCGGTGCCTGAGGGGATCGAGCACGGCCAGCTTTTCGCCGGCGCAGGTGGTCCAGAGCGGCACGGGAACGAAGACGGTCGCGGTGCCCAGGGGCGGTGCGCCCGCCAGGAACTCGCGAAAGTCCACCACCGTACCCACCACGGCGCCTTCCGTCGAAAGCCGCAGCAGCCGCGACGCCCAGAAGTCGGCCGTCTGGCTGACGCCGCCGGCATCGTCCTGGACGATGAAGCCGTCGCCCAGCCGCTCCATCTTCTGTGGCTCGCCGTATGATACGAGGCGGATGTCGCCCCGGACCGCCGAGCCGGCCGTGCGTACCGTGACGCCCGCGGCGGGCTCGCCGGCGGGGGAGAAGGACGCAAGGCGCCGGGTGGCCGTGTCCCACACGCGGAGCACTGAGTCGGCGGAGGCGGCCCCGGCCAGGCTCCACGGATTCAGCAGCTCGCCCGGGCCCCGCCCCTTCTTGCCAAAGGCGCGCGTAAACCGGCCGCCCGGGGAATAGACGTGGACGAACGGCTCGGCGCCGGCGAGCGCCCAGACCGTCTGGTCGGGGGCGAGCGCCAGGCCGCGGACGTCGTGCAGCGTGGAATCACCCTGGAACAGCCGGATGTCGCGGAGCACGTGGTCGGCCGGGGGCTCGGCGGGCGGGGGGGCGCCGCGCGAGCACGCAACGCAGAGCCCGACCACCGCCGCCACGGCCAGCCGCGCCAGCGCGGGGGCCGCCCACCTGCGATGCACGCGAGGGTTTGGCATTGGCACTCCTGAGTCGGCACAGGTTCAATGTAACGGGATGCGGTCCGCTCCTGCCCTACCTGATGACGCAGGTCCGCGGCGGCAGCGCCGCCGCGGACGCCTGCACGCGGATCACGTCGGGTGCACCGGGCACTGCAACGAGCTGTCGCACTTGTCCCACCAGCAGCAGCCGTCGCAGCAGAACCCGACACCCTCGGTGGAGAACTTGCAGCAGTCGGCCCACCCGGCTTCTTCGCTGCCCTGCAGCGGAGTGACCTTGATGCCCAGGTTCACCAGCAGAAGCACGGCGTTGGCGCAGACAAGCATCAGAAACCGCTTCCCTCTCATGGCTCCCTCCCGTTCAGAAGATCTCTGGTTACCCGAAGCAGACCGCATCCTCGATGATCCTTCCGGCGGAGGCAACCGCCCCGCAGCAAAGGCGTCCGCCTTCCTCTCACGGCCGCTTTAATGGGTGCGGCCCCGACTCGTTACGTGATGTTCTCAGCGTTCTTGCATTCGCTGCTGAAGTTGCAGTCGTTGGTGAACCAGCAGCAGTTGTCGCAACAGAATCCGGTTCCCCCCACACTCTGCTTGCAACAGTCGCGGGCACCCTCTTCCGTGGCGTAGGCGTTCCGCGCCGAAACCGCGCCGTTCAACGCCAGCAGCATCGCGTTCACCGCAACCAGCGCCGCCCAAGACCGGATCTTCATGCGGACCTCCGTGGTTAGTCGTTCTACGCGTTGATCATTCCCCTTGCTGCGGGGGCGGAGTCGTCTTGATGCCGGGCGGCGTCAGCCGACCGGCTCGAACGATGGAGTCCACGCTGGCAACGCTGCGGCCGTGGCCCTCGTACCGAAGCACACCGCGGTCGTCGAACAGGAACACCCACGGCGTACGCGAGACCAGGAACCCGGTCCTGGCGTCCCCGCGGGGTACGTTCAGGATGCGCATGCGCCAGCCGTGGTGACCTCGGTACGCCGCCGCGTCCTGGGGCGCGTCGCGGCTGATGCCGATGACCTCGAACGCGTGTTCCTTGCGCAGCCAGTTGCTCCAGTCGGGCGCAACTGTCTCGCAGTGCACGCAGTCCGAGGCGAACGCCAGCACTGCCGTCCAGCGCTGGTCGCTGCGCCGGAGCGCGACTCGCGCCGGCGCACCGTCCATGTGCCCAGGGAGTTCCCCGACCTGGTCCCCCACGCGTACAGGGTCCGGCCGGGGCGGACGCGGAGCTTCCTTGCGCATCATCCCGCTGGACAGGAGGGCCAGCTGGGCGAGCGCGACCAGCACGAGCGCACCGTTGAGCCTCTTCATCCGCGCATCCTCGTTATACGTATTTCCCGCCTGTACGTCCAGCTTCGGATTGCATCCCTCGTGCCAGTGAATCGAACCTTTTTCGTCGCGGTGGCGAGCATTTCTTCGCCTACCTGCACCAAAACTTCGGCTTGAGTGAGACAAAATTCATGTATTTTTACGCCATGTATTTCTATCTCATTTAGAACCAATGAAAACCGACTCCCAATACATGTGCCTAAACGAATCGTCGCTCCCGTAAATCGGAAACATGTGGCTACGGCCGGCGGAACGGATCTCGCCGGTGGACGCGGGCACGCCGCGGCGTATGATGCCGCCCGAGCATCCCTGTATAAAGACGAGAAGACGTGACGGACGCCGATCTGCCGATTGTGGTGGTAGGGGCCGGGGCCGCGGGGACGATGGCGGCGATCTTCGCGGCGCGGAGCGGGCGGCGCACGCTGCTGGTGGAGCGCACCCGCGACGGCGGCCGCAAGATCCTGATCAGCGGCGGAGGGCGGTGCAACGTGCTCCCTTCGCGCGTGGAAGCGGGGCGGTACTTCAGCGAATCGTCGCGCAACTCCATGAAGAAGATGCTGCTTTCCTGGCCGCTGGAGGAGCAGCGCCGCTTCTTCGAGGACGACGTGGGGGTGCGGCTGGCGCTGGAGCCGGAAACCGGAAAGCTGTTCCCCGCGTCCAACCGGGCCCGCGACGTGCGCGACGGGCTGCTGGAACTGGCCCGCCGAAGCGGGGCGGAGACGGTGTTCGGCACGTGCGTGGTGGGGCTGCGGCCCCCCTCGGGTGGCGAGCCGTGGAAGGTGCTGGTGGAGGGCGCGGCGGACGTCGACGCGGCCGCGGTCGTCGTCGCCACGGGCGGCCTGTCGGTGCCGGCGACGGGGAGCGACGGGACGGGGATGCGCATGGTGCGCCAACTGGGGCACGGGATGCACGAAACCTACGCCGCGCTCACCCCGTTGACGGCGGACCCGCCGGTGCACGCCCCGCTGGCGGGGATCTCGCTGCAGGTGGCGGTGGAGGCGCCGCTGGCGAAGGGAAGCCTGCGCGCGGAGGGCGGCTTTCTGTTCACCCACCGCGGCTACAGCGGGCCCACGGTGCTGGACGTGTCGCACCTGGCCGTGCGCTCGACGCGCGAGCCGGGGCGCAGGCAGCCGGTGCTGGTACAGTGGACGGGGCTGGACGC
>JAHWJJ010000062.1 GCA_019348475.1 Gemmatimonadota bacterium
TCGGCGGATTCACGAGCGTGACCCCCATCCGCTCCACCGCGTCGGCCAACTCACCCGCGCTCCACACCCGCGGATCGCGCAGGGCGACGGACGCGCCGGCGGCGAGCGGCGCCAGCACCTGCTCCAGCGAGGGATCGAAGCTGAGCGCCGCGAACGCGAGCACGCGGTCCGCCGGCGTGAGCCCGTACCGCCGCGCCGCGGAGGCCAGGTGCGCCGCCCCCGCGCCGTGCGGAATGCCGACGCCCTTGGGCGTGCCGGTGGAGCCGGAGGTGTAGAGGACGTACGCCAGGGAACGCGGATTGACCGGCGGCCGAGGCGTGTCCGCCTCCGGCGCGAGAGGAGCGCTCTCGATCGGCAGGACGGGGAGCGCCGTCGCGGGCAGGTGGCCGTGCAGGTGCGGCTCGATGAGGACGGCGACAGCACCCGCGTCCTCCAGCATCCACGCCAGTCGGGCCGGGGGGAGCGCCGGGTCCAGCGGCAGGTACGCGCCGCCCGCCTTCATCACCCCCAGCATCGCCGCGACGGCCGCGGGCGAGTGCTCCGCCAGCACGGCGACCGGGGCGTCCAGCCCCGCGCCGAACGCCAGCAGCCGCCGCGCGACCGAGGAGGCGCGCGCGTCCAGCTCCCGGTACGTCATCTCCCCGCCGGACCAGACCAGCGCCGTCGCGTTCGGAGCGCGCGCGGCCTGCGCCTCGAAGAGCGAATGGATCGAGACGTCCAGCGCGGGCATCTCCGCGCCCCGCCCCAGCTCCAGCGCGCGCGCCCGCTCCGCGTCCTCCATCAGCGGCAGCGCGCCCACGGGCGTTTCCGGCGCGGCGGCGGCGGCGCGCAAAAGGACGGCGAAGTGCCCCATCATCCGCTCGATGGTCACCGCGTCCCAGAGCGACGTGGCATACTCCGCCAGGCCGCGCAGCTCGTCGCCGTGCTCCTCCAGCTGCACCGTCAGGTCTACCCGCGCCGTGCCTCCGGCGTCCGGAAGGGCGCGCACGGCGACGCTGTCCAGGTGCAGATCCTCCGCCGGCGCGTTCAGCAGGCCGAACATCACCTGGAAGACGGGCGCGTGGCCCAGCGAGCGTTCCACGCCCAGCTCCTGCACCAGCTCTTCGAACGGCACGTCCTGGTGCGCGTACGCCTGCAGCGTCCCCTCGCGCACGCGCGCCAGCAGCGCCCGGAACGCGGGATCGCCGGACACGTCCGTCCGCATGGCCAGCGAGTTGACGAAGAGGCCGACCAGCCCCTCCACCTCCGGCAATCCGCGACCCGCCACCGGCGAGCCGACCACGACGTCCGTCTGCCCGCTCCACCGGTGCAGCACGGCGCTCCACGCGGCCAGCAGCACCATGTACAGCGTGGCCCCCTCCCGGCGCGCCAGCTCCCGCGCCGCACGCGCCACGTCGGGCGCGATGACGAAGGGGTGCGCGGCGCCGCGCGCGTCCGCCTCGGCCGGGCGCGGGCGGTCGTACGGCAACTCCAGCAGGGCGGGCGCGCCGGCCAGCCGCTCGCGCCAGAACGCCCGCTCCCGCTGGACGGCCTCCCCGTTCAGCCAGGCGCGCTGCCAGAGCGCGTAGTCCGCGTACTGCACCGGCAGCTCCGCGAGCGGCGCCTCTTCGCCCCCCGCAAAGGCGCGGTACGACAACGTCAGCTCGCGCATCATCACGCCCCACGACCAGCCGTCGGCGGCGACGTGGTGCACGTTCAACAGCAGCACGTGCCGCAACGGGGCGATCCGCAGGAGACGCGCGCGGAGCGGCAAGTCGCGGCGCAGGTCGAACGGGGCGCGCGCGTCCGCCGCGGCCCGCGCATTCACCTCGTCTTCCGCCACGTCGTCCACGGGGAGGACGAAGCGCGGGGGCGCAAGGACGTCCTGCACGGGCTGGCCGTCCACCTCGGGGTAGCGCGTGCGCAGCACCTCGTGGCGGGCCAGCAGCGCCTCGAACGCGCGGCGCAGCGCCTCCACGTTCAGCGGGCCGTCCAGCGCCAGCGCCTCGGCCATGTTGTAGGCGCCGGACGCGGGCGACATCCGCTGCAGGAACCACATCCGCTCCTGGGCAAAACTGAGCGGTACCGGCCCGCCACGCTCCACACGCACCAGCGGCGGGCCTTCCACCGCCACCGCCCCGCCCAGCCGCTCCGCCAGCGCGCGGACGGTGGGCGCCTCGAAGAGCGCGCGGAGCGGCAGCTCCACGCCCAGCTCGCGCCGCACGCGCGAGAGCACCTGGGTGGCCAGAATGGAGTGGCCGCCCAGCTCGAAGAAGTCGTCCTCCAGCCCGACGGATTCGCGCCGCAGCACCTCGCGCCAGATCCCGGCCAGCGCCTGCTCCTGCGGGGTGCGCGGCGCGACGAAGGTGCGCGCCTCCGGCTGCGCGTCGCGCGCGGGGAGGGCGCGGCGGTCCACCTTTCCGCTGGGGGTAAGCGGGAACGCGTCCAGCGCGACGAACGCGGCGGGGACCATGTACTCCGGCAGCCGCGCGCGCAGGAACGCGCGCAGCTCCGTGCCCGCGGGCGGCGCATCCGGATCGCGCGGAACGACGTACGCCAGCAGCCGCGCGTCCCCGGCTTCCTCGCGCACCAGCGCGGCCGCGGCGCCCACGCCGGGATGCGCGCGCAGGGCGGCCTCGATCTCCCCCAGCTCGATGCGGAAGCCGCGCAGCTTCACCTGAAAGTCCACGCGCCCCAGAAAGTCCAGCGCGCCGTCCGTCCGCCGGCGCACGCGGTCGCCGGTGCGGTACAGGCGGTTTCCGGCCGCGCCGAACGGGTCCGGAACGAACCGCTCCGCCGTCAGCGCCGGCCGGTGCAGGTAGCCGCGCGTCACCCCGGCGCCGCCGATGAACAGCTCGCCCGGCACGCCCAGCGGCGCCGGGTGCCCGGCCGGGTCCAGCACGTACAGCGTGGTGTTGGCGACCGGCTCGCCCAGCGGGATCGCGCCCTCCGCGGGGACGCGCACGGACGTCGACCAGACCGTCGTCTCCGTGGGACCGTACAGGTTCCACACCTCCGCGCCCGCGCTCAGGAGCGCGTCCGCGACGGTGCGCGGCAGCGCCTCGCCGCCGGAGAGAACGCGCATCCCGGTGCGCGGCGCCCACCCGGAGGCGAGGAGCATCGCCCAGGTCGCGGGCGTCGCCTGCATGACCGTCGCGCCGCTGGGGGCGAGGAGCGCGCCCAGCAGCGCAGGGTCGGCGGCCTGCTCGCGCGTGGCCACGACGGCGCGCGCGCCAAGGGACAGCGGAAGGAACAGCTCCAGGACGGAGATGTCGAATGCGATCGTCGTCACCGCCAGCAGCACGTCGTCCGCGCGGATGCCGGGCGCCTCCGCCATCGCGCGGAGGAAGTTGCAGGCGCCGCCGTGCGGCACCATCACCCCCTTGGGGCGCCCCGTCGATCCGGAGGTGTAGATGACGTACGCCAGGTCGTCCGGCCCAACGTCGGCATCGCCCGCATCGACCGAATCGACCGGATACGCGGAATGCACCGGATCCACCGAATCCGCCGAACCCACCGAGTCCGCGGTATCCACCGGTTGTGCCGGGGCGATCTCGTCCAGGAGGATGCGGTCGATGCGGGACGCCGGGAGCTTCGCGTCCAGCGCGCGCTCGGTGAGGAGAAGGTGCGCGCCGGAGTCCTCCAGCATGTACGCCAGCCGCTCCACCGGATATTCCGGATCGAGCGGGAGATACGCGGCCCCGGCCCGCACCACGCCCAGCAGCGCGGCCACCATCCGCGCCGAGCGCTCCACGCCCACGGCGACGATGCTTCCCCGCCCCGCCCCCCGCGCCCGCAGCGCCGCCGCCACGCCCGCCGAGAGCGCGTCCAGCTGCGCGTAGGTCAGCGCGCCCTCCGCGCCCTCCACGGCGAGCGCGTCCGGGGTCCGCGCCGCCTGGTCGATGAACAGCCGGTGCAGCGGCGCGAAGGGCCAGTCGCGCGCGGTCGCGTTCCACCGCTCCACTACGTCCGCGCGCTCGTCCGCGTCCAGCAGCTCCAGACGCGACACGAGCGCGTCCGGCCGGCCGGCGCCGTCCCACAGCAGGCGCTTGAGGTGCGCCACCATCCGGCCGACGGTGGCGTGGTCGAACAGGTCCGCCGCGTACTCCACCTCCACCCGCAGCCCGCCGCCGTCCTCCTCCTCGTACAGGTCGAAGGCCAGGTCGAAGCGGGCGGTGTCGTACTCCACCTGCAGCGGCGCGATCTCGATCCCCGCCAGCCGCTCCGCCTCGGCGCGGGTGTTCTGCAGCATCAGCGACACCTGGAACACCGGGTTGCGGCTCAGGTCGCGGGGGATGCGCAGCTCCTCGACGATCCGGTCGAAGGGGAGGTCCTG
This sequence comes from Gemmatimonadota bacterium, assembly GCA_019348475.1. Classification (GTDB taxonomy): domain Bacteria; phylum Gemmatimonadota; class Gemmatimonadetes; order Longimicrobiales; family Longimicrobiaceae; genus Longimicrobium. The sequence continues at coordinate 4,316 of JAHWJJ010000062.1, forward strand.
GTGGTCGAACGCGGCCAGCGTGGCCGCCTTTTCGCGCCGGACGAGCGCGCGGAAGGTGTCGTCCGCGCGCACGGAGCCGCGCAGCGGAAGCGTGTTGACGAAGAAGCCGATCAGCCCCTCCACCTCGCTGCGCGTGCGCCCCGCCACGGGCGCGCCGATCGCGACCTCCTCCTGGCCTGACCAGCGGGCAAGGACCGCGCGCAGCCCCGCCAGCAGCACGGCAAAGGGGGTGGTCCCCTCCGCCTGCGCCAGCGCGCGGATGCGCGAGGCCAGCGCCGGCTCCAGGTGATCGCGCCAGACGCGCCCGCGGTGGCGCTCGGCCGGCGGACGCGGACGGTCCGTGGGCAGCTCCAGCGCGGGCGGGGCGCCGGCCAGCGCGCCGCGCCAGAACGCCCGCTGCTTCGCCAGCGTCTCACCCACCAGGTGCTCCCGCTGCCAGAGCGCGTAATCCGCGTACTGCACGGGGAGCGCGGGGAGCGGATCCGGCGCTCCGGTCCGGAACGCCGCGTAGAGCGCGCCGAGCTCGCGCGCCAGGATCCCGAGGCTCCACCCGTCGGCGACCACGTGGTGGATGGCCAGCAGCAGCACGTGCTCGTCCGCGGCGAGGCGCAGGAGGCGCGCGCGGAAGAGCGGCCCCGCCACCAGGTCGAACGGCGTCGCGGCGTCTTCCTGCGCCCGCGCCTGGACCACCCGCTCCCGCTCCCCGCCCGCCAGCGCCGACAGGTCCTCGACCGGCAGCGGCGTGGGCGCAAACGGGTGGATCACCTGCACCGGCGCGCCGTCCGGGCCCTCGGTGAACGTCGTCCGCAGCGACTCGTGGCGCGCGCGCAACGCGTCCAGGGCGCGCTCCAGCGCAGCCACGTCCAGCACGCCGCACAGCCGGAGCGGGCGGAGGAGGTTGAACGCGGTGCTCCCGGGGTCCAGCCGGTCCAGCACCCACAGCCGCTGCTGGCTGAAGGAGAGCGGCAGCGGCGCGCCACCGCGGGGACGCGGCGCCAGCACGGGGCCGGCGGCCTGCGCGCGCTGCATCTGCATCCGCAGCTCGAGCAGGCGGCGCTTTTCCGGGGAAAGGCCGGCCAGGCGGCCCCGCACGTCCGTCATCGCCCGCCCCCGCCAGCCATCGCGCCCTCCGCCTCCAGCAGCGCCAGCACCTGCTCGTCCGAAAGCGCGTCCAGGTCGTCCAGCACCGCCGCCATCGCCTCGAGCCGCGCCCCCTCCACCGCCGCCGCCAGCTCCGCCAGCGTGGGCGCCTCGAAGACGGCGGCCAGGGGCAGTTCCACGCCCAGCGCTTCGCGCACCCGCGTCACCACCTGCGTGGCGAGCAGGGAGTGCCCGCCCAGGTCGAAGAAGCTGTCGTTCAGGTACACGCGGTCGGCGCGCAGCACCTCGGTCCACACCGCCGCCAGCGCGCGCTCCACCTCGGTGCGCGGCTCCGCGGCGGCCGCGTCTTCGCGGCGGACGGGGGGCGCGGGAAGGGCGCGGCGGTCCACCTTTCCGTTCTCGGTCAGCGGGAGCGCATCCATCACCACCACCGCCGAGGGGAGCATGTACGCGGGAAGCTGCGCCCGCAGACCCTCGCGCAGGGCAAGCGCGAGCGCATCCGCATGCCCGCCCGCCCCCGCCGCCGGGACCACGTACGCGGCCAGCCGCCGGTCGCCGGGGGCGTCCTCGCGCACCAGCACCACGCAATCCCCCACGCGCCGGTCGCGGTGCAGCGCGGCCTCCACCTCCCCCGGCTCGACGCGGTAGCCGCGGATCTTCACCTGCCGGTCGATGCGGCCCAGGAACTCCAGCGTGCCATCCGGGCGCCAGCGCACCCGGTCGCCCGTGGCGTAGAGGCGCGCCCCCGGGGTGTCGGAGAAGGGATGGGGAACGAAGCGGGACGCGGTGAGCGCGGGCGCGCCCAGGTAGCCGCGCGCCAGCCCTTGGCCGCCGACGTACAGCTCGCCGGGCACGTCCACGGGGGCGGGGCGCAGGTGCGCGTCCAGCACGTACGCCGTGCTGCCGGCCACCGGCCGACCGATGGGGATGGAGGCCCGCTCGGCGTCGTCCGCGCGGACCGGGTGGCAGCAGGAGAAGGTCGTGTTCTCCGTCGGCCCGTAGCCGTTGACCAGGCGCAGCTCCGGGTGCACCCGCAGCACCCCGCGCACGTGGGGGACCGACAGGACGTCGCCGCCGGCCAGCAGCTGCCGCAGCCCGCGGAGCGCGGCGGGGTGGGCGTCCACCACCTGGTGAAAGAGCCCCGCCGTAAGCCAGGCGCTGGTCACCCCGTGGCGGGCGATGAACCCGCCCAGCGCCTCGGGCGCCGGCATCCCGGGGGGATGGATGGCGACGCGGCCGCCGTTCAGCAGCGGGCCCCACAGCTCCAGCGTCGACGCGTCGAAGGCGACCGGCGCCAGCTGCAGCCACACCTCGTCCGCCCCGAAGCGCGCGTAGTCGGCGCCGCGCACCAGGCGCAGCACGGCGCGGTGGGGGACGACGACGCCCTTGGGACGGCCGGTGGAGCCGGAGGTGTAGACGACGTACGCCGCGCCGTCCGGCCCGGGATCCACCGGCGCGTCCTCCGCCGCTTCCGCCGCGCCCGCGTCCGCCTCGGCCTCCGTCTCCGCGTCCGCGACGACGACGCGCAACCCCAGCTCCGGCGGGACCGCATCCGCCAGCCGGGGCTGCGCCAGGCCCACGCGCGCGCCGCAGTCCGCGAGCATCATCTCCACGCGGCCGCGCGGGTACTGCGGATTCACGGGGACGTACGCGCCGCCGGCCTTCAAGACCGCCAGCACGGCCACCACCAGCTCCGGGGAGCGGTCCATCACCAGCGCGACGGGGTGGTCCGCGCGCACGCCCAGCGCCCGCAGGCGCCCGGCGAGACGCGACGAGCGCGCGTGCAGCTCGCCGTACGTCATCGTCCCCCCGTCCCAGGACAGGGCCACGCGCGACGGATCGCCCTCCGCCACCTGCGCGAAGGCGCCGTGGACCGTCGCGTCGTGCGGAACCACGCGCGCGGCGCCGCTCCAGCGCTCCACCAGCGTCAGTCGCTCGGCGGCATCCACCAGCTCCGCGTGCGAGGCGGGACGGTCCGGATCGGCCGCGGCGCCCTCCAGCAGGTGCAGGAACAGCCGCACCATGCGGTCCGCCGCCTGCGGCTCCCACAGGTCCGTGGCGTACTCCAGCCGCCCGCGCAGCCGCTCGCCCTGCTCCTCCATCTCCAGGAACAGGTCGAACTTGCTGGTGCCGCTGTCCACCTCTTCCAGCCGCAGGGTGAGCCCGGGAAGGCGCGCCGGCTCCGCGGGCACGCTCTGCAGCGCGAAGGCGACCTGGAAGAGCGGGTTGTGGCTCAGGGTGCGGTCGGGGCGGATCGCCTCCACCACGCGCTCGAAGGGGAGGTCCTGGTGCGCGTACGCCTGCAGCGTGGTCTCGCGCACGCGGGCGATCAGCGCGCGGAAGGTGGGGTCGCCGCTCAGCTCGGTCCGCAGCGCCATCGTGTTGACGAAGAAGCCGATCAGCCCCTCCACCTCGCCGCGCATCCGCCCCGCGATCGGCGAGCCCACCACCACGTCGTCGCGGCCGGAGAGGCGGTGGATCAGCAGGTCGAACCCGGCCAGCAGCACCATGAACAGGGTGGAATCCGTCTCCCGCGCCAGCGCGCGCAGCCGGGCGGCCAGGGCGGGGCGCACCTCGAACCCCCGGCTTTCGCCGCGGTGGCTCTGCACGGCGGGGCGGGGGCGGTCGGTGGGCAGTTCCAGGACGGCGGGCGCCCCGGCCAGCCGCCCGCGCCAGTACGCCAGCTGCTCGTCCAGCGCGCCGCCGTCCATCCACTCCCGCTGCCACTCCGCGATGTCCGCGTACTGCAGCGGCAGCTCCGGCAGCGGGGACGGCTCGCCCGCCCGGAACGCCGCGTAGAGGGCGGAGAGCTCGCGAACAAGGAGGCCGATGGACCACCCGTCGCCCGCCACGTGGTGCAGGTTCAGGACGAGCGTGTGCTCCGCCTCGCCGGTGCGGACCAGCAGCGCGCGCAGCATCGGGTCCCGCCGCAGGTCGAACGGGTGCTCGGCCTCGTCCGCGGCCAGCCGCAGCACCTCGCCCCGTGCCCAGTCGTCCGGAAAAGCGCGCAGGTCCGCGAGGGGGAGGTCGAACGAATCGGGGGCGGGATGGATCACCTGCCACGAACCGGAGGGGTCCGCGCGGAAGGTGGTCCGCAGCACCTCGTGGCGCCGGACGATCTCCGCCAGCGCGCGGCGGAGGGCGTCCACGTCCAGCGCCCCCTCCATGCGCACCGCGAAGGGAAGGTTGTAGAACGGGCTCTCCGGCTCCATCTGGTGCAGAAACCAGAGCCGCTGCTGCGCGAAGCTCAGCGGCTGCGGGCCGGAGCGCCGGGACGCGCGCAGCGGCGCGTGCGGCATGTGCACGGATTCGGCACGCGCCGCGTCCACCGCCCCCGCCAGCGCCGCCACCGTGGGCGCGTCGAAGAGCGCGCGTACGGGAAGCTCCACCCCCAGCCGCTGCCGGATGCGGGAGAGCACCTGCATCGCCAGCAGCGAGTGCCCGCCCAGCTCCCAGAAGTCCGCGTCCGCGCCGACCCGCGACACGCCCAGCACTTCGCGCCACGCCCGCGCCACCTCCCGCTCCGTGTCGCCGCGCGGCTCCGCGACGCCGGGGAGCGGCGGGTCTAGCTCCGCCGGCGCGGGAAGCGCGCGGCGGTCCACCTTTCCGTGCGTGCTCAGCGGCAGCGCGGGGAGGAGGACGAGCGCGGAGGGCACCAGGAAGCCGGGGAGCCGGTCGCGCAGCCAGCGGCGGAGCGCGCCCTCGTCGATTTCCCCGCCCGCGGGGACCGCGTACGCCACCAGCCGCACCCCCGCGCCGTCGAACTCGCGCGCGACGACGGCGGCCTGGGCGACCGCGGGGTGCTCCGCCAGCACCGCCTCCACCTCGCCCGGCTCCACGCGAAAGCCGGCGATCTTCACCTGCTCGTCCACGCGGCCCAGGAAGTCGAGTTCGCCGTCATGCCGCCAGCGCGCGCGGTCGCCGGTGCGGTACAGGCGGCTTCCGGGCGCGCCGAAGGGGTCCGGGACGAACCGCTCCGCCGTCAGCGCGGGCCGCCCCAGGTAGCCGCGCGCCACGCCCTCGCCGCCGATGCACAGCTCCCCCTCGTCTCGGGGATGCAGGTCGTCGGAGAGGATGTACGCCCGCGCGTTCGGCATCGCCCGGCCGATCGGCACCTCGCCCTCCGGGTCGCGGGCGGCCTCGTGGACCGTCGCGGTGACCGTCGTCTCGGTCGGCCCGTAGCCGTTCATCCAACGGATCCCGTCGCCGGCGATGCGCCGCCACTCCGCCAGCACGCCCGGCCGCGCCTTCTCGCCGCCGACGACCACCAGCTGCAGCGCCGGGGAAAGCGCGGCCCCGGACGCGGCCAGGTCGTGCACCCAGGCGTGCCAGAAGGCGGTGGGGACGTTCAGGACGGTGACGCGCTCGCGCGCCAGCCACGCCATGAACTCCGCCCCGAACCCCGCCACCGCCGCCGGGCGGAAGACCACCGCGCCGCCCGCTGCCCAGGTGGGGAAGATCTCTTCGACGGAGATGTCGAAGCCGATGGAGGTGAGCTGCGAGGCGCGGTCGGCCGCCGTCAGTCCGTAGCGCTCGACCACCGCCAGGTTGTGCGAGCCGAGCGCGCGGTGGCTCACCCCCACGCCCTTGGGCCGGCCGGTGGAGCCGGAGGTGTAGATGACGTACGCCAGGGCGTCGGGATGCGGGCAGGCCTCCAGGTCGCCTGCGTCCTCACCGCCCGGTGTGCCGCAGGGGGGATCGACCCGCAGCGGCTCCGCCCCGGCGTCCCGCATCCGCGGCAGCGTCGCGGCGGTGCAGAGGGCCAGGAGCGCGCCGGAGTCGCGGACCACGTAGCGGATGCGCTCGGCGGGATATTCCGGGTCCACGGGAACGTAGGCGCCGCCCGCCTTCAGCACCGCCAGCAGCGCCACGGCGAGCTCCGGCCCGCGCTCCATCGCCACCGCCACGCGCACCTCCGCCCCCACGCCGCGCCGGCGGAGCACGCGCGCCAGCCGGTTGGCGGCCGCGTTGAGTTCCGCGTACGACAGCGAGCCCTCCGCGAACACCGCCGCCTGCGCCGCGGGATGGCGCCGCGCCGCCGCCTCGAACAGCCGGTGCGCGAACGCGGGCGCGCTCCGCGCCGCGGCGGCGGGGCGGGCGCCCGGCGTGCCCGCCAGGGGTCCGTGCGAGGTGAGGAGCGTCGGCGTCGCGATCATCGCAGTTCGCGAATGGGCCCGCAGGCCTGGAGCAGGGTGCCGGGCGTCCATCGGAGGATGGCGTGCGCCGGTTCTGGTTGATCCTTTTGTGCCACGGCGAAAACGATGGACGAACAAGCCGCCCGGAGCGGACACGGCACCGCCGCACCCCCGCCCCGGGCCCGTGGCCGCGCACGGCCCGTCCCCGCCATCGCGCGGAGAATCTAATGCACTTGCAGCGCAAAATGTAGGGCTCCCGTGTCAGATCGCCACAACGTGTGCGAAGTGAAACACCGGAAGCACGGGCACAAGCGCAGTCCCCGACAGGGTTTCTCTCATTCTCGAGGAGCGGGCCGCGAACGGACGTGGACGCGGGCGGAGGCTGAAAAAGGGCGCTTGGGTCGTGACCTGCTGCTGCCGCATCCGTAGCAGCGCGCCGGCGAGCGCGCATTCGGCGCCGGGGAGGAGGGAGGGGAGGCCGGCCGTGGCGCGAGGGATGCACACGCACCCAATGCGACAGTACTACTGGAGCGCGGCGAACACGCGGTGCAGGTCGGCGGAGAGGGTGCGCAGAAGGAGGGGGCGGTCGTCCTGCAGGTAGAAGTGCCCGCCGGGAAACATGCGCAGAGCGAAGGCGCCCGCCGTGTGGCGCTCCCAGGCTTCCATCTGCGCGCGGCGCACCCTGGGGTCCGCCACCCCGCCGTATGCGGTGATGGGGCACTCCAGGGGCGCCTGCTCGGTGAAGGCGTACGTCTCGTGGATGGCCACGTCCGCGCGCAGGGTGGGGAGCAGCAGCGACAGCAGCTCGCGGTGGGCCAGCAGTTCCGGGGGAAGGCCGCCTAGCTCCCGCAGGTCCGCCAGGAACTCGGGCTCGGGAAGGTGGTGCGTGGGCGGCCGGTCGGCGGGAAGGTCCGGGGCGCGGCGGCCGGAGGCGAACAGGTGCACCGGCCCCGGCCGCCCCCTCGCGCGCAGCGTGCGCGCCAGCTCGAACCCGATCAGCGCGCCGTTGCTGTGCCCGAACAGCGCAAAGGGAAGCGGCAGGAACGGCTGCACCGCGTCGGCCAGCGCCTCCACCAGCGGCCCCACCCGCTCGAAGGGCGCTTCCATGATGCGGTTCTCGCGCCCCGGAAGCTGCACCGGGCACACCTCCACCTCCGCCGGCAGCGCGTCCGCCCACCCCCGGAACGCCGACGCCCCGCCCCCCGCGTGCGCGATGCAGAACAGCCGCAGCCGCGCCCGCGGCGAGGGCCGCGGCCGGGTGATCCAGCGGTCGGTGGATGGGGGTGCGTTCACGTTCGTGCCCGTCGGAGTGGATAAGGGGCGGGGAAGGTAATGCGAAGGGGTGAAGGGGTGAAGGGGTGAAGGGGTGAAGGGGTGAACGGGTGAACGGGTGAACGGGTGAAGGGGTGAACGGGTGATGGATGCCCCTTGGCCGCGAATGCGGTTGGACGGGCGGGTCCTGGCGGTGGCGATAGCGGCACGGACGTGTCGCCCGGCCTGAGTGAAAGCGCGGTTCAACCTCCCCAGGGTTTTTGGGGGGAGGTGCGAGCTTAAGCGAGCGGAGGGGGCGCGGCGCGGATCCGGCCATACGTGCTGAAGGCCCTCCGCGCATCGGGACGCGTGGGCTTGCCGGGCGCGGCGCGGCGAACGAAGATGGGGCCGACGCAGCGCCACATCCGCAGACCACGGGGACGGACCGATGCCGCGCAACTGGCTGATGAAGAGCGAGCCAGAGGTGTATTCCATCCACGACCTGCGCCGCGACGGGCGCACGGGGTGGGAGGGCGTGCGCAACTACCAGGCGCGCAACTTTCTGCGCGACGACGTCCGGCCGGGGGACCGCGTGCTCTTCTACCACAGCAACGCCAGCCCGCCGGGGGTGGCCGGCCTGGCCCGCGTGGCCCGCGCCGGGTACCCGGACCCCACGGCGCGGGACCCCGACAGCGAGTACTACGATCCAAAGGCCAGCGAGGCGGACCCGCGCTGGTTCACCGTCGACATCGAATTCCAGGAGGCGTTCCCCGCGCTGGTGTCGCTCGGCGACCTGCGCGCCACGCCCGGGCTGGAAAAGATGCTGGTCATCAACAAGAGCCGCCTCTCCGTGCAGCCCGTGACCGACGCCGAGTACGACATCGTCGTCCGCCTGGGCCGGGGCGCAGCGCCGGGGTGAGCGCTACAAGAGAAAAGACTGCCCTTTCCGAAGCTCCCCGCACCGGGATGCCAGCTCAGGCAACCGCCCTGGGACGCGCGGGTGCCGCCGCGGGGCGCGCCTCGCGGGTGGGGCGGGCGGGCAGGGCCCAGTCCGGCAGCGCGGGCGGATCCCAGCGGAACAGCTTCTGGTCCTTGGTACGCCCCCGGAAGCGCCCTCGCTCGTTGATGACGGCAAAGGTTTCTTCCAGCGCGTACAGGTAGCGCCCGATCCCCCACTGCACGGCGGCGCGCTTCATGGCGCCCGAAAGGCCGCCCTTTACCCCCTCGACGTCGGTGTTCTCGGCGCCGTCCCACTTGGTGACCCACTCGTCACCCACGCGGATGGAGAGCCCGCACATCACGCCCCCGTCGGGGCCGGGGCGAAACTCGTTGCGCCAGTTCTCCGGGCCCACCACCTCGTCCAGGCGCATCTGGATGGCCCGGTTGGTCACGTACGGCACCGTGATGGCCCACACGCGCCCGTTCTTTTCGCCGGCCTGCTGAATGCGCCACTCGATGGCGTCGGCCTCGAAGTAGTCCTGCAGCGCCTTGAAGTTGATCTCCGCCATCGCGCGCTCCTGTCGCTGTGCCCGGCCGCCGGGACATGCCTCTCCTTATCTTCGGTTTATATTCGGTACAAGCCCCGAACCTGTCAAGGGGCACGCACTTAGCGCGTCCGCAACGTGGCGGGTGTAGACGGGCCCTCCCCCGGCGGCGCCCGACAGCGCGCCACCCCCTCCCGCAAACTGCGCG
>JAHWJJ010000063.1 GCA_019348475.1 Gemmatimonadota bacterium
GGAGCGACCTGGCCATCCGCGTGTGGGACACCGGCGTGGGGATCGCGCCGGAGAAGCTGCAGACGGTGTTCGAGCCCTTCGTGCAGGTGGGGCGCGGGCTGAACAACCCCATGGACGGGGTGGGGCTGGGACTGGCCATCAGCCGGGACCTGGCGCGGGGCATGGGCGGCGACCTGACGGCGGAGAGCGCCCCGGGCGCCGGCTCCACGTTCACGGTGGTCGTCCCGCGGGCGCGGTAACCCGGGGCGGGCGCCGGACTCCTCACCTTCCGAACAGATCGGAGTGGGTGCCGGTGCGGACGAGGATCAATTCGTATTGCGTACGCTCGTATATCAGCAGCCAATCCGGCTCGACATGGCATTCGCGCGCGCCGGAGTAGCCGCCGGACAGCGGATGGTCACGGTGGCGCGGCTCCAGCGGTTCACCGGTCGCGAGCAGCTCGATCACGTGGCGCAGCTCGGAAAAGCCCTTGCCGCGCTTCTCCATCCGTTTGACGTCGCGCTTGAACTGCCCCGTGCGCCGGATCTCGCGCATCAGATCCCGAGATCCGCGAAGAGCTCAGCCGTGCTCGCGTGCGTCGTCAGGTTCGTGCGCGATTCGGCATCGGCCAGGGCTTTGCGGGTGATCCGGTTCGGCAGACGGACATCGAACGGAAGCCCATGGTGCAGCTGTACCTGCTTGTAGAACAGGACGATTGCCTGCGACGTAGACAGCCCCAGATCAGTCAGGATCTGCTCCACATCATCCTTGAGCTCCGGGTCCATTCGCACCGTGACCGATTTCGTCTTTGCCATCGTGGCACTCCGTGAGAGGACAAATGTATTGCAAATGTAGTACATTCATCTTGCTGTATCAACTGCTGCGTCGTCGCTCTCGGCGACATCCCTTCCTGCACGCCCCGAGTCTCTCCCCCAGGAGAAAGCAGATGCATCCATTCATACGCACCGCCGCCGCGCTCGCGCTTGTCGCATTCGCCGCGTCGTGCGCCGCGAACGTGGAGGTGCGTCGCGGCGGCGCAAACCCGGAGGCCGAGGCGCGCGCGTTCATGGAGAGCTACGCGCGGGACCTTCGCGCCGGCGCGCGCGAGGCCATCGTTGCGCGTTACGACCGGCGCGGCGCGTACCTGGTGGGCAACGGGCGCAAGGAATTGCTGACCGTGGATGCGCTGCGGGCCATCTACACGGGTCCGGACTGGCAGCCGCCCGCCACCTTCGAGTGGCGCGACCTTTCGTACGAGGTGCTGGGCGACGACGCGGTGATGGTGGTGGGCCGCTTCGAGTGGACGGACGCGCAGGGGAAGATGCTGCCGATCTCGTACACCGGTCTGCTGCTGCGGCAGGACGGCGCGTGGCGCATTCGCCTGGAAGACGAGTCCGTGTCCCCCCGCGACGTCCGCGACCAGCTCTGCGCGGCGGATACCGCTCGCCGCTGACGAAACGCACCATACGAACAGGCGCGGAGGCGCAGAGGAGAACGGGCTCTCCTCTGCGCCTTCTCCATGAGATCCGGCTTCGGTTCCTACGCTATTCGGGCTTAGCGGGTCGAGCCACCGATGCAGTAGGCGCAGTTGTCGAATCCATCAGCCTTCGCCGTAGCGTGCGAAGTGTACGGCTTCTCGTTTCCGGCGCGGATGATCTCGTCGATCTGGCAGTTCGTCGTTTCGGAATCCAGATCGTGGACTTCGCGCTTGCTCCAACTGGTGTTCGCCAAGTAGCGCTCACCGTTCATCTTGCCCGCATACCTTCTTGCCACCGCAACCTCCTAGACCGAAGACGAGAACGCGAACATATGCCGTATACGGATTATATTCGTTAGCGGCGAAGCACGCAAGAGATTTCTCAACAGGAGCGGCATCGGGCCGATTTGATGCGTTGAGTGCTCATCGCCCGTGGGACTGGTAACACAAATAGAGGACGACCACGGGCGTCAGTGGCAATCCTCTTGGCGGTCATACTCCAGTACGCGGTATCGTGGCCCCTCCGCGTCCTCCGCGTGATTCAACCGCTCAGCGGTCGCGGTCCAGCATGCCGCCTTCGTGCACGGCGTGCTCGCGGGCGGCTTCCTGCGTGGCCTCGTTGCGCTCCGACTTCTCATACTCGTCGCGGAGGCGCTGCATCATGGCGTCGCGGCGGTCGTACAGGCGCTTCGGCGTCCGCGGGGCGTGGTTGTCCATGGCGTACGCGGTCAGGATCGGCAGCGCGACGGTGGAGTCCAGGTAGCAGACGACGGCGTCCGGCAGCCGGTCGGGGTCGATCTTGCCCCAGCTCACCGCCTCCGCCGGCGTGGCGCCGGAAAGGCCGCCGGTGTCCGGCCGTGCGTCCGTGACCTGGAGAAAGTAGTCGTGGCCGCGCTCGTCGATCCCCATCACCTCCTGGATCTGCGGCTCCGTCTGCAGCGCGAAGTTCTTGGGCGATCCCCCGCCCAGGATCCAGATGGCGCTCTTGCCGCCGCTGCGCTTGGCCTCGAGCACGATGGCCGCGGTCTCGTTGACGTCGGCGTTCACGTCGAACATCAGCTTGTTTCCCTGCAGCGCCTTGGCGGCCACGTTCATCCCGATGGACGAGTCGCCGGGGGACGAGGTGTAGATGGGCACCGCGTGCTCGTACGCCGCGGCCAGCAGCGACTTGCGGCCGATGCCCAGCTCCTGCTCGCGCGCGGAGACGTACTTTCCGCACAGGTAGTGGAACTCCGCGCTGGACATTGGCTTCTGGAACTCGTCCGACGCGATGATGTGCCGAAAGAACGCATCGGTGTCCAGCAGCACCGAGTAGTCGAAGAAGATGTCGTAGATGCGGACGACCTCTTCTTCGCGCAGCACGGTGTCGCTGATCTGCGGGCTCCCCTGCCGCAGCTCCAGGCCAATGCCGAAGTGCGTGTCGTGGTACAGGTTGGCGCCCGTGCTGATGATCCAGTCCACGAACCCCGCCTCGATCAGCGGGATGACCGAGCTCATCCCCAGCCCCGCGGGCGTGAGCGCGCCCGTCATCGTCATCCCCACCGTCACGTCGTCGTCCAGCATCTTCCTGGTGAGAAGATGACACGCCTCCCGCAGCCGCGCCGCGTTGTACGCCTGGAACGTCCCGTCCACCAGGTCGGAGACCGAGAGCCCGGGGCCGATCTTTTTCGGCTCGATGCGCTTTCCACTCAGGAACTTGCTTCGCGACATGATAGTGCGTGAGTGCGTGAGTGCGTGAGTGCGTTGGTTGTCTACGGTGTGTACATTGGGTGCGTTGGCAGCCCATCTACCCCCCGTGGAGGTTCATCATGCGCGTCAGGTGCTTCGAAGATCTCGTGGTCTGGCAGAAGTCACGAGACCTGTCGGTCGACATCTATCGAGTAACCAGCCAGGGCGCATTCTCGCGGGACCATGCCCTGCGCGACCAGATCCGCCGCGCGGCCGTGTCGGTCATGTCCAACATCGCTGAAGGATTCGGCCGTTACAGCCGCGCCGAGTTCAGGCAGTTTCTCTCCGTGGCGCGGGGATCCGTGTCCGAAGTGCGTTGCCAGCTGTACCTGGCTCGTGAACTGACGTACATCGAGAACCAGGACCACGATCGCCTCCATGAGCTATGCCTGGAGATCGCTCGCATGCTCGCCGCGCTGCGGGCTTCCATCGACCGGTCCTGACCCACGCCCTCACTTACGCACTCACGCACTCACGCACTCACGCACTTTTCTACTGCGCGTCGCCCTTCTCCGGCGAAGCGGGCGTTCCCTCCGTCGTCCCCTCCTCGGCCGTCCGCTTTCGCCGGTAGTCGATCCGTCCCGTGGTGGTGCAGTTGTGCTCGTAGCACTCCACGATCACCCGCACCGCCTCCTCGGGCGAATCCGTCACGGTCACCAGGTCCACGTCCTCGGGCGAAACCTTGCCCTCCACCACCAGCCTGTCGCGGATCCAGTCAAGCAGACCGCGCCAGTAGTCGCTGCCCACCAGCACCACGGGAAAGTCGCGAACCTTGCCGGTCTGGATGAGCGTCATGGCCTCGAACAGCTCGTCCAGCGTGCCGAACCCGCCGGGAAAGATGACGAACGCCTCGGCGTATTTTACGAACATCGTCTTGCGGACGAAGAAGTACCGGAAGTTGATGGCCACGTCCACGTACGGGTTGATCCCCTGCTCGAACGGCAGCTCGATGTTGCAGCCGATGGAGAGCACCCCCGCGTCCCGCGCGCCGCGGTTGGCGGCCTCCATCACCCCCGGCCCGCCGCCGGTGATGATGCCGAACCCCGCCTGGCCCAGCAGCCGCGCCGTCTCGCGCGCCTGGGCGTACTGCGGGTGGTCCGCAGGCGTGCGCGCCGAGCCGAAGATGGTGACCGCCGGCCCGATGCGCGCCAGGCTGTCGAACCCCTCCACGAACTCGCCCATGATGCGGAACACCCGCCACGGGTCGCTGCGCGTGAAGTCTTCGGCCTGGGGCGCCTCCGCCGGCGACTGCAGCAGGCGCTCGTCTTCCGTGGCCGTGCGCGTGCGCTGCGCCACGTTCATGGTGGGGTTGTCCTGCGGCTCCTTCTCCGCCATCTGCGTCCCTGGGGGCCCGGGTTGCGCGCCGATCCGTGTGCCGGCGCGGGGGGATGATAGGGAAGGCGCCGCCCGCGCGCAAAAAGCGGGACTCGCGCGGGCGCCTTCGCCGCGCCATGTTGGACAGGGAACAGGGAACACGGAACAGGGAACAGGGAACAGGAAACAGGAAACAGGGAATGGGGAACAGGAAAGAGGGGGCAGGGGCAGGCGGCAGGCAGCAATGAGCAGGAAAACGGATTGCGGAATCGCGAGCATGGATAGATCGTCCCCATCCTGACCAGCCTGCCCGCCACGAACCTGCGGGAGTGCAGGGGTGCGAGAGTGCGAGAGTGAGAGTGTGAAATTGCGACAGGCACGAGCGGGGAGGAGGCTGCGGGAACGGGGGGCAGTGATCGGCCGGCTATTCCCTGTTCCCTGTTCCCTGTTCCCTGTTCTGCTTCTCGCGGCGGTCGTTGCCGGCGCGTGCCGCGACCGCGGCGGCGCGCCACCGGCCGCCGACGCGATCGCGCTGGATTCCGTGCCGCGCCGCGTGGAGGTGCGGCTGTACGTGGCCACGGACTGGGCGTGGAACGAGGAGGACACGCTCAGCGTCACCGTCGTCAACGGGACGGACCAGCCGCTGGACGGCACCGTACACCTGTTCGTCGCTTCGCCGGTGGAGATGCTGCGCAATTCCGTGCCGTCCAGGTCCGCGCCGCCCCCCGCGCTGCTCTCGTCCGGCGAGGGTACGCGCGTCACCTTTCCGCTGGCGAGCCTGGCCCCCGGCGCCAGCGGCGAGTTCCGCCAGGCGGTGCGCATGCCGCCCGCGCCCCGCCAGCGAAGCACCCCGGCGGAGAACGACACCACCCGCCGGTTCGCCGTCCGCGCCTGGGTGGCCGGCGCGGAGGGCCAGGAGGTGGCGCAGGCGGCGGACACGATACGCATCCGCGCGGGGAGCGAGGTGGTGGCCGGTGGATGTGGGGGCGTGGCGGACGTGGCCGTCACCCGCTACGGCATCGGGCCGCTGCGGCTGGACATGCAGGCCGCGGACGTGCGTACCCTGTGCCCTGAGGCGCGCGACACCACCTGGCGGCAGGAGGGAACGACGGAGCGCGGGATGTCCGTGCGCCTGGCCGGCCGGCCTGTCACCGTGGTGCTGCACCAGGGCCGGGTGCAGCGGATCGTCGTCGATACGGCGGGGGTGCGCACGGCCGCGGGCGTGGGGGTGGGCTCCACGCTCGCGGAACTGCGCGAGCGCTACGGGCGGGCCTGCGCGGGGGCGGCCGAGGGGCGGGTGGCCGTCTGGTTTCCCGCGGCGCCGGGCGTAAGCTTCGGGCTCGACTCCGCCACCGCCGTTCGCCCCGCGGCGAGCCCGGACCCCGCGGCCCTGCCGGACTCCGCCACCGTGCAGCGCCTGTGGGTGCGCGCCGGGAGCGACGACTGTCCCGCGCGCCGATCATCCAACGAAAGCGATACCCCGTGAAGATTCCGATGGCCGTGCTGGCCGACGAGGCCAACGTTTCGCAGGAAGGGAAGCTGAACCTGATGGGGATCTTCGACCGCATCGGCGCGGCCGAGTTTCCCGTGGTCCACCCCAAGATGGTGTTCGCCTTTCGCGTGGAGGCCGACTTTGGCGACAGCGGCCGCGCCTTTCCCGTGCACGTGGCCATGGAAGACGAGGACGGCGCCGCGCTATTTCAGGCCGACGGCGAGCTGATGGCGCCGCCGGTGCCGCCGGGCGAGTTCAGCACGGCCAACCAGATCTTCGCGCTGGTGGGCGTGCAGTTTCCCCGCCCCGGCATCTACCGCTTCGTGGTCCGCGTGGGTGACTCCGCGCGCCACGAGGCTCCGTTCCTGGTGCAGCACAGTGCGCGCGATTCGTCCATGAACTAGCGGCCGTGCCCGGCGCCGGGAGCAACCAGGCCGACGAAGAGCCGAAAATCAGCGCGGGCTTGCCCTGGACCTTCAGCCCGGCCGCTCGCGCGGATGTTGCGTAGCACTGGCGCACGCATCCAGATCCCCGGCCGCACCTGATCCGGGGAACGACGCGCGGCGCGACCCGTGCTCGTCGCACCCCGCGCGGCCGCATCATCCACCCGGAGCCGTACCCATGCCGCGGACGCGCCCGACCCTGCTCGCCGCGCTCGCCCTGCCCCCCTGCGGCGGCGGCAGCGGGCGCGTCCTGCACGTCGCCACGAGGCGCTGACGGCGATGGAGGAGATCCGGGTGCGCACCTCGCGGCGCAGCGAGATGGTGGAGGTGACCGGCCGCGTGCAGGAGATCGTCTCGCGCGGCGGCGTGCGCGAAGGCGCGGCCGTGCTGCAGAGCCTGCACACCACCGCCGCGCTCACCATCAACGAGAACGCGGACCCGGACGTGGTGCACGACGTCCTTGGAAAGCTGGACCGCCTGGTCCCGCACCAGGAGCCGTTCTACCGCCACGCGGAAGGGAACAGCGACAGCCACCTGAAGACCAGCCTCTTCGGCCCGTCGCTCACGGTGATCGTCAGCGGCGGACGGCTGGTGCTGGGGAGGTGGCAGGGGATCTACCTGTGCGAGTTCGACGGGCCGCGCGAGCGCCGCGTGGCCGTGCAGCTGCTCGTCGGGGCGTGAGGGCGAGGCGATCGATGCCCCGGCCGCCCTCCCCCCTCCGCTCGATGCTGCGCCTGATGGCGCGCGGGGTCGGCGCCCGCGGCGCCGCCCCCGCGTTGGACGCCTCCGTCCCGCGGCGCAAGGAGGCGTGCGAGCGCGGGGAGATCCGCATGGACCCCGCGCACGTGCACGACTACGCCCGCGCCACCGGCGGCGACGGCGTGCCCCCCTTCTTCGACGACCCGCCCGCCGCGCCCCCGTTCTACTGCGCCACGTGGGAAACCGCGCTTGCGCTGGAGATGTTCGCCGGGCTCGAGGCGCCGCTGCCGCTGGGCGCCATCGTGCACGTCTCCACGGAGATGGTGTGGGCCCGCCCCCTGCCTCCCGGCGAGCCCGTCCGCTGCCGGGTGGAGCTGGACCGCGTGGACCGCACCGCGCGAGGGCTCAAGCTGACGGTGCTCTCGCGCAACTGGATGGGCGCCGGCCAGCTGTGCTCCCAGGGCACCTCCGTGTTCATGGTCCGGCTCCGGCCGCCGCCGGACGGCTCCCCGCCGGCGGACCCGCCCCGCCGGGAAGCGGCCGCCACGGCGGCGGACGCGGGGGGATGGACCGAGCTGGCACGCTGGCCCCTCCCCGCGGGCGCCGGCCGCCGCTACGCCCGCGTCTCCGGCGACTACAATCCCATTCACCTGTGGCCGTGGACGGCGCGTCCGTTCGGCTTTCGCGCGCCCATCCTGCACGGCTACGCCACCGCCGCGCGCGCGGCCCACACCCTCATCACGCAGCGCCTGAACGGCGACCCCGTGGCGCTCCGGCGCATGCGCATCGCCTTTCTCGCGCCGCTCCCCCTCCCCTCCACCCCCGTCCTGCTGATCGACGACAGCGGCCCCGAGCGCCGCTTTCGCGTCGCCGCCCCGGACGGCGCCACGGTGTACGCCGAGGGCGCGTACGGCGCAGCCGCCTAGCCGCGCGGGGCGGAACGGATGCCGACCGACGCCGGTTCCGCCGGCCGGCTGTTCGTCGGCGTGCCGCTGACGGACACGGCGCGGCGCGCGATCCAGGAGCACCTGCGGCGGTGGATGCCGGACGGCGTCCCCGGCCGCCCGGTGCCCGCGGCCAACTGGCACCTGACGCTGCGGTTCCTGGGCGCCACGCGGACGGACCAGCTCGCCGCCATCGTCCGGCACCTGCGCGCGGCGGATCCGGGCGAGGCGTTCCAGGCCGGCTTTGGCGGCCTGGGCGCGTTCTCCCGACCGCGGAGCGCGCGGGTCCTGTGGATCGGGCTTGCGGACGGCGTGGAGCGGATGCGGGGCCTCGCGCGGACCGCGGAGGATGCGGCGCGGGTGGCGGGGTTCGCGCCGGAGGAGAAGCCGTTCAGCCCGCACCTGACCCTCAGCCGCATCCAGCCGCCGCGCGACGTGACGCGCGCCATCGAACGCGTGCCGCCGCTGGACCTGCGGATGCCGGTCCAGGAGGTCGTGCTCTTTCGCAGCCACCTGGGCGGCGGCCCGGCGCGGTACGAGGCGGTGGAGCGGTTCGGGCTCGCGTAGTTCGGCGCTGAACGGCTCGGCGGACAACCGGTGATGGTTTTTAGAAACCACCGCCCCAACGCACTCACGCACTCACGCACCCACGCACTAACGCACTCCCCCTCCGGCACGCTTTTCTCAACCGCCCCGGTCAACCCACACGCGAGGGAGAGAAGAATGCAGCTGGCAGACAGGGTGGCGCTCGTCACGGGCGGGGGCGAGGGGATCGGCCGCGCGACGGCGCTGCTGTTCGCCCGGGAGGGGGCGCGCGTGGCGGTGCTGGGCAGGCACCGCGACAACCTGGACCCGGTGGTGGACCAGATCGCCGCCGAGCACGGCCAGGCGATGGCCGTGTGCGCGGACATCTCGCAGCCCGACCAGATGCAGGCGGCGATCAGGGAAGTGGTGGACAAATGGGGGCGGCTGGATGTCGTCTTTGCCAACGCCGGCGTGAACGGGGTGTGGGCGCCGCTGGACGAGCTGGAGCCGGACGAGTGGGACCACACCCTCTCCATCAACCTCAAGGGCACCTTCCTCAGCGTGAAGTACGCGCTGCCGCACCTCAAGAAGCGTGGCGGGTCCGTGATCGTGACCTCGTCCATCAACGGCACCCGCGTCTTCAGCAACACGGGCGCGACCGCGTACTCGTGCAGCAAGGCGGGGCAGGTGGCGTTCACCAAGATGGCGGCGCTGGAGCTGGCGCCGTGGAAGATCCGCGTGAACGTGATCTGCCCCGGCGCCATCGAAACCAGCATCGACGACAACACCGAGCGCCGCGACCTGGAGAAAGTGCGGACGCCGGTGGAGTTTCCCGACACCGACAAGCCGCTGGAGCGCGCGCCCGGAAGCGCCGAGCAGGTGGCACGGCTGGTGCTGTTCCTGGCCTCGGACGCGTCGGACCACATCAGCGGCACCGAGATGTGGATCGACGGCGCCGAGTCGCTCATCCGCGGCTGATGCCCGCCCCCCTGGCCCGACCGATGGACGCTACCGACCTGGCCCGCACCTTCGACGCGGTGGCCGCGCGCCGCAGCCGCTCCGCCGACCACGCGCGGCTGCTGGGCGCGTTCGCCGTGGGCGTCGCGGGCGCGTTCGCCCTGCGGGGCCTGCTGCGCGCGCGGGCCGAGCAGGAGCCGCCGGAACCCGCCCCCGACGACACGGTGGACGAGGTCGACGAGGCCTCGGACGAGTCGTTCCCGGCCAGCGACCCGCCGTCGTACACGCCCACCCACGCGGGCTCGCCGGACCACGCGCCCGACCGCCAGCCGAAGGACGCGGGACGGTGAAGATCACGCTGCTGTCCGAAGACCGCATCCGGCTGGACGGGCGCCCGGGGCCGCTGTCGGTGGAGGCGGAGTCGGCGGAGATGCAGTACTCGCCATTCCACATGCTGGCCAGCGGCCTGGCCACCTGCACCTTTGCCGTGCTGGCCTCGTGGGGAACGCACGCCAAACTCCCCGTGGACGACCTGTCCGTCGAGGTGGGGTGGAAGTTCGTGGAGGCGCCGCACCGGGTGGGCGAGCTGGACGTGGACGTGCTCTGGCCCTCGCTGCCGCCGGAGCGCCGCGCCGCTGCCGTCCGCGCGGCGGGGCTGTGCACCGTCACGAAGACGCTGGAGATGCCGCCGCAGATCGTGGTGGAGGTAAAGGCGTGACCATTCCCGTGGTGCACTTTCGCTTTGGCGGGGTGGAGAGCGACACGGCGGGGATGGGGCGGCCGTACACCGTGGTCTACGACGGCCAGTGCAAGGTCTGCGGGCGACTGGTAAAGCTGCTGAACGCGTGGGACAAGCGGCGGGAGCTGGAGGTGATCCCGTTTCAGAACACCACCGTGCTGGACCGCTTTCCGTGGATCCCCCCGGAGGCGTACGCCGAGGCGCTGCAGCTGATCGGCCCGCGCGGGCGGACGTGGCAGGGGGGCGAGGCGATCGAGAGGCTGCTGGAGATCCTTCCCTACGGGGGCGTGTTCGGCTGGGCGTTCAAGATCCCGGGCTTCGGCGATTTGTTCGGGCGCTTCTACCGCTGGTTCGCGCGCAACCGCTACAAGTTCGGCTGCGGCGAGCACTGCCAGGTGCGCCCGCTGAAGGTGAATTTCGGCGACGAGCCGTGATACCAGATCGTCCGGTCTTCTGTGCACACCCCCGAAAGCATCACGCGGAGGACGCGGAGGAACGGAGAGAGGACGCGGAGAACGAACGAGTTCTCCGCGTCCTCTTTCTTTTCCTCCGCGTCCTCCGCGTGAAAATTTCGTTCGGTCGCGGTGCACACGAAGCTTGGTGGGGTCGCGTCGGTCAGACCCCGGCCGGCTCGGCGGATTCCGCGGCCGCGTTCACTTCGTGGCGCGCGGCGTCGGCCTCGTCGTGGATGCAGCGCATCATGTGCGCGGCCATCACGTCCAGCTGCGACCGCGACGGGACGGCCGCGCTGGGGTCCGGGAGCTGCAGCGGGAACGGCGCCTCGGCGGGAACGGGGATCAGGTGCACGTGAAAATGGAACACGTCCTGGCCGCCGTCCGTGCCGTTGGGCGAAAAGATGTTGATGGCGCGGCACCCGGTGGCCTTCCGCAGCCCCGGAAGGATGCGCTTGGCGACGGCGAAGGTGCGCGCGGCAAGCTCTTCGGGAACGTAGAACAGGTTCTTGAAGTGCTCCTTGGGCATCACCAGCACGTGCCCCGGGTGCAGCGGCTGGATGTCGAGAAAGGCGATGGTTTCTTCGTCCTCGTGGATCACGCTCACCATCTCCGCGCCGCCGATGATTCGGCAGAACACGCAGGTGGGGTTCTGATTGGGGTCCACCACTCCGGCCTCCAGCTCTGGTCGATTTGGCGGCGCATGCGCGCCGCGTCCTGCGATCGGGGGTGCAAGAGGCAGGCCCGGGACGGGGAACAGGGAACAGGGGAGAGGGAACAGGGAACACTGTCTGACGGATGAAATCTCGCGCATTTTGCGCAACATTTGCTTCAGGTACCCGCTGGAGCCGTTGCTGCCGGAATCGGAGCGGGCGCGGCTCACTCGTGGGGCTTCGGAATCGCGTCGCGTGAGGGATGCGCGCCCGCAGGGCCGAGAACCTGGAGCGGCGGGGCAACAGCAGTATCGTTGCCCCGCCGCGGAAGGGGCTCGGCGCCGTTGGCAACGGTTGTATCGTTGCCTACAGCGCGCGCAGCCCGGCCCGCAGCGCAGCGGAGGGAAATGCCCAAACCGCCGTTCGTCCTGTTTGGTTCCGGCTACGCCGGGTTACGGAAGAGGAAGGGAAATCTGCTCGGGTCACGTGTCGCCGGGGAGGATGTCGACGACGACGGCGGTGATGTTGTCGCGGCCGCCGCGGCGGTTGGCCAGGGCGATCATCTCCCCGATCCGCTCGTCCCCGGTGCCGCCGGCCTGCAGGATGCGCGCGAGGTGCCGGTCGGGAACCATCCCCGTCAGGCCGTCCGTGGTCAGCAGCAGCACGTCGCCCGCCTCCAGCTGCCCCGCCTGCAGGTCAGCGGGGTCGGACGGATCGGCGCCCAGCGCGCGCGTAAGGATGTGCGAGTACGGGTGCTTGCGCGCGGCGGAGGGGGTAAGGCGCCCCTCGTCCACCTCGCGCTGAACCCAGGTGTGGTCCTTCGTCAGCTGCGCCAGCTGGCCGTCGCGCAGCAGGTACGCGCGGCTGTCGCCGATGTGTCCCAGGCGGTAGCTGCCGTCGGTGCACACCACCATGGCCGTGACGGTGGTGCCCATCCCCTCCGTCTCCGGGTTGGCCGCCACGTGCCCGGCAATGGCCAGGTCCGCCACGCGGAACGATTCCACCATGGAGTGCGCCAGGTCGTCGGCCTCCAGCCCGCGGTCCACCCCCTCCACCAGCGTGCCCCCCACCGACTGCGTGGCGATGGCGCTGGCGATCTCGCCCGCGACGTGGCCGCCCATGCCGTCGGCCACCAGGAACACGCCCCGCGCCTCGTCCACCAGGAACGCGTCCTCGTTCCCCTTGCGCACGCGGCCCACGTGGGTGCCGCCCGCCGCCCGCCAGCGCAGCGACGCGCTCACGCGGCGGCGGACGCGAGGAGGGCCGCCGCCAGCCGCTCGTGCACCGGCAGGGCGCCCACGGCCGCGGGGGGCGCGATCACGTTCATGTACAGGATGATGCCGATGGCGACCGCCAGGATGATCAGCATGAGCACCAGCCACACGGGAAAGCGGGCGCCCGAGCGCTCTTCCCGCAGCGTGCGGGGGGCCTCGGGGGCGGTGTACGCCGCGCGGGCGGCCTCGACGTCGGCCTGCTCCGCCTCGCGGAACTGCAGCTGCACGCCGCCCACCCGCACCGTGACGCCGTAGGGGAGCGGGGTCGGCACGCCGGGCGCCAGCCGCACCCCTTCCACGGCGGTGCCGTTGGTGGATTCCAGGTCGGTGATGCGCCAGCCGCCCATCTCATACTCCAGGCGTGCGTGCTGCGCGCTCACGGAGTCGTCGTCCACCACCACGTCGCACCCGGCGCCCCGGCCCACGGTGACCACGGGCGACGGTACCGGAAGCTCCTCGCCGTAGCGCGGCCCGGCCATGAGCGCCAGCGTGGCGAGCGGGCCGGGGCGCCCGCAGGGTACAGGGGTGGGCATGGGGGCGGTGCTCCTCGCGGTCTGGGAGAACGGGTTGCGGCAGAACGGGTTGCGCGGCGCGCAACCTATCGCGCCCGGGCGCCCCTCTGCAAGTCGCGCGCGAACACGCGCGACTTGACCGGGCGGTGTTGCGAACGTACCATTTGGGCGCGTCCGCAACCCCTCCGCACCCCCCCCCGGGCGGGAGACGGGGTGTGGGGGGGCACGGGAGCGGCGGGGCACCGCCGCCGCCGCCGGGGCGGCGGGCGCGGGGGCGGGGGG
>JAHWJJ010000064.1 GCA_019348475.1 Gemmatimonadota bacterium
TTTCGGCCAGGCCCCGAAGGTCGGGCACGCAGCGCTCCCAGTCGTCCAGCGCGGAGCGCACCTCCAGGATCCCCTCCCAGAGCGATCTTCCCGTCCGGGCGGCGCACCCGCGCTCGATCTCGATGACCGGCGTGGCCACCTCGATCACGCCCGTGTCGAAGTACACCGCTCCGCCCGTGGGAAGGTGGTACGACGTGCCCTGCCGGTGCATCAGGTTGCCGCGCACGAACGCGCGGGGCGAGCCGAACACGTCCTCCGGCCGCACCGGCTGCCCGTCGAGCGTCACGGAGAACTCCGCCTCCATCCCCATGGCCGCCAGCTCCAGGCGCCCGCCCGTTGCGCGCTCGCCGCCGCCCTTCTTGGTGGTATCCGCCATCATGCCCCGCCTTTCCGGCCTCGCCTGGCCTCCGCGCCCCCGCCCGGCAGCGGCCCCGCGTTCTTGTCGGCTTCTTCGTCGCCCATTCCGTGCGGCGTCACGACCGCGTATCCAACGTCCAGGTGCAGGTGGTCGTCGGTTTCTCCCACGCCGCTCCCGAAGGGAAGCACCTGGAACGCGGGGAACACCTCGCGCGCCAGGTCGCTGTAGCGGCTGATGTTCTTCACGTCGTCCAGCAGGTCGTCGCCCACGCGGTACAGGTTGGCCGCCACCCCCCAGCAGTGCACCGACGCGTGGCCGCTCAGCCCGTGCGCGGGCGAGCGGTAGCCCCCGTTGGCGGAGATGTGCACGTACGTGTTCACCTCGCGCCGAAACGCCTCCAGCGCAGCCGCGAGCAGGGTGACCGCCAGCGGCACGTAGCGCGGGCCGTGCACCCGCAGCAGCTCGTGCTCGCGCACGTCCACGTCCAGGAACTCCCACAGCTTGAAGTGCGGCGCAAGGCTCACCTCCAGCGCCACCTCCCACGACGGCACGCGGTAGAACCACCGCGGCAGGCGCCGGGTAAAGCCGTCGCGCCCCCGCACCAGCTCGCCCGGGCGCAGCACCTGCCGCTCGCGCGCGGGCAGCTTCAGGCCGTCCACCACCTCCAGGTCGCCCAGCTGGTGCATCAGCCCGCGCTCCCGGTCAGGTGGTCGAACACCGCGCGCGAGATGCGGGCGATGGTGTCGCTGCGCCCGCTGGTCTTTTCCGCGTCCCACTCCGTCAGCACCACCAGCGCGTACGGCTTGCGGTCGGGGACGTAGACGATCCCCGCGTCGTGCGCGACGGTGCTGATCTCCCCCGTCTTGTTGGCCACCCGCACCCCGTCCGGCAGACGCGCGGGGATGCCGCTGCGGAACTCCTGCGCGTGCAGGATCTCCAGCATCTGCTCCGACGACGCTTCGCTGAACGCCTTGCGCTCCTCGATGACGCGCAGCACGGCCAGCATTCCATCCGCCGTGCACAGGTTGTTGATGCCGGCCTCGTGCGCCGCGTCGTCCTCCACCCCGCGGCGAAAGGTGACGCCGCTGTCCAGCTTGAGCCTGGAGAGGGTGTCGACGATGGCGTCCACGCCCACGATCTCGATGAGCAGGTTGGTGGCCAGGTTGCTGCTGGTGACGATCATGTGGTGCGCCAGCTCCTGCACCCGCATGGTCCGGCCGATGTTCTTCTGCACTTCGGCGTTGGCGTCGCGCGACGCGGCCACCCGAAAGGCGCTGCGGTCGCCGGCGGCGCTGATGAAGCGGTTGCGCACGTGCACCCGCGCCAGCAGCGACAGCCGTCCGTCCTCGATGGCGCGGAACACGCCCAGCAGCACGGGCACCTTGATGGTGCTGGCGGCGTGGAACCACTCGTCTCCGCGGTAGCTCCAGCCGGTCTTCGTCTCGTAGTCGTGGTACGCCACGGCCACGCTGCGCGCCCCGCGCTTGTCGGCGATGGCGCGCACCCTGGCGCGCAGCGGATCGTCGTCGTCGCCGCGCTGTTGTTCTTTCCTGGATGGCATCCGGCCGTCGTGCGTCAGCGGGCGCCCGGCACCGTACGTTCGCCGGGACGAAAGCCGCCCCTGTTGCAGGATCGGAGCCACCGGAAAGGATCAGCGGGGCCCCGCCGCTGTTACACGCCGCACCGCGCCCTTCCCGGACGTGTACGCCCCCGCGAGTGCGCCGCACCCGGCTCTCGCACTCTCGCACTCTCGCACTCTCGCACTCTCGCACTTTCGCACTTTCGCACTTTCACACTCCCGCAGGCGCGTGGCACCGCGTGTGCTGATGTCAGGTGCCTCTTCTTCAGGGGACGGGGCCGCGAACACCGGGCGACGGAACACACATGGCGGACAAAGCGGAGCAGGCCGAGCAGGCCGGCCAGGGCGCGCAGGTGGTGGATGAAGTCCGGCCCATGGCGCTGGTGGACGCCAGCAACGTGGCCCACAGCAGCGAGGGAGAAACCGCGCGGCTGGAGAACGTAAAGCTGGTGGTGCGCAAGCTGATCTCGGAGGGGTACGAGCCCGTGGTGGTGGCCGACGCCGCGTTGCGGCACCAGATCGACGACAAGGAGGGCTTCGAGCGCAGGGTGGAGGAGGGAAAGATCAAGCAGGCGCCCGCGGGGACGGACGCGGACTACTTTCTCCTCTCGTTCGCGCGCGAGCTGGACGCGGTGATCGTGTCGAACGACCTGTTCCGCGACCGGGCCGAGGCCTTTCCCGAGGCCCGCGAACGGATGATCCGCTTCATGATCGTGGAGGAAGAGGTCGTGTTCGAACGCCGGAACAAGAAGCGGTGATGGAGTGATCGAGTGATCGAGTGATGGGGATGCGCGGCGATTGTCTCCGTATGCTCACCTGAGTACATCGTCGGTATGGGGCCTGAGGTCTTCTGCGCGGGAACGCACGGCCTGGGGACGACCTTTCCCCGGAGGGGCATGCCCCCCGGGGATTTTTCTGTCTCTTTGGTGCCGCCACGAAGTAAACGAAGCGAACGGAGCCAGGCGCTTCAGGCGAGAGGCACCGCCGGCTTGCCAGTCGCCCCGGCGGAGGGGTAACTTCCCTCCCGGCGGAACCCTCCCGCCGGCCCCGCACACCATCCGCACGCTCCAACGCAGCATCCATCTTGAGAGACATCGCGCTGTACCACGGCGACGGCCGCGGCTGGATCGAGGTCATCACCGGGGTGATGTTCAGCGGCAAGAGCGAAGAGCTGATCCGGCGCGTGCGCCGTGCGCTCATCGCCCAGCGCCGCGTGCAGGTGTTCAAGAGTGCCCTGGACGACCGCTACGCCGGAGTACGCACCATCAGCTCCCACGACGGCTCCGGGGTGGAGGCGGTGCCCGTCCGCTCCTCCACGGAGGTGGCGGAGCACGTGCACCCGTACACGCAGGTGGTGGCCATCGACGAGATCCAGTTTCTGGACGACGGCATCGTCGACGTGATCAGCCTGCTGGCCGACAACGGGGTGCGGGTGATCGTCGCGGGGATCGACATGGACTTTCGCGGCGAGCCCTTTGGCCCCATGCCGCGCGTGCTGACGGTGGCGGAGACGGTGGACAAGCTGCACGCCATCTGCGTGGTGTGCGGCAACCCGGCCACCCGCAACCAGCGGCTGGTGGACGGCGCCCCCGCGCCGTACGAAGGGCCGCAGATCCAGGTGGGCGGCAGCGAGGACTACGAGGCGCGCTGCCGCCGCTGCCACGACGTGCCGTCGGACCAGCGCTACCAGACGTCGCTGCTGGACCTGCTGGGCAGCACCCCCGCCGACCCCGTGGTCCTCACCCGCGAAAGCCTCGTTCGCCGCGGCTGATCCCCTCGCGCGCGGTACCAAATCAAGGTCGCAACACCTTCGCGTTCCGGAGGGCGGGCGAGGCCCTGGGCCGGCTCAGGAAGCGCCGCGACCAGGGCCATCCCCGCGTCAGGTAATGATCCGCGTCCGGCGTGTATCAGCCTGCGCGGCTCGCGGCGGGGAAGCCTGTTCAGCGGCTGCAGGCCACGAGAACTTCGGATGGTCGATTGTTCTGGATCACAGCGTCGCGCGCCGGCGGTCGCGCTCGCGTCACCCCTCTCCCGCGCAGTTTACGGGAGAGGGGCCGGGGGTGAGGGGTCCGCGCGAAGCGCGACGCCGGAGAGCTTTGCTCGAGGTGGAACCTGGCCACGGAGACCGCACCTCGACGGCAGTCCAACCTTCCGACTTTAGCTTCCTCGCGATGGCAGGTTTGCGCGAGTAGGTCTGCACTCGCGTCACCCCTCTCCCGCGCAGTTTGCGGGAGAGGGGCCGGGGGTGAGGGGTCCGCGCGAAGCGCGACGCCGTAGAGCTTTGCTCGAGGTGGAACCTGGCCACGGAGACCGCACCTCGACGGCAGTCCAACCTTCCGACTTTAGCTTCCTCGCGAAGGCAGGTGCGCGAGGAGGTCTGCGCTCGCGTCACCCGTCTCCCGCGCGGTTTGCGGGAGAGGGGCCGGGGGTGAGGGGTCCGCGCGCAGCGCGACGCCGTTTGCCCTTTCGGTTGCACCTCACCCGCCCGGCGCGGCGCCCGCCATGACGCCCGCGCTCCCGGCCCGGCCGGCGGGGTGGCGGGCGGCGATGCGCTCGGCGACCACGGTGGAGAGCGCCATGATGGTCTCCTGCGGGTTCACGCCGGGTGCCGTGGGCACCAGCGAGCCGTC
This sequence comes from Gemmatimonadota bacterium, assembly GCA_019348475.1. Lineage (GTDB taxonomy): Bacteria > Gemmatimonadota > Gemmatimonadetes > Longimicrobiales > Longimicrobiaceae > Longimicrobium. The sequence continues at coordinate 4,568 of JAHWJJ010000064.1, forward strand.
GGCCACGTACACGCCGGGAACGCCGTGGCGCTCGCCGTCCGGGGTGCAGCCGCTGCTGGCGGGGTCGGTGCCGATGCGGCAGGTGCCGTTGACGTGGGACGAGAGCACGCCCAGCTGGTTGGGGCCGGCCGGCCGCAGCGCCATGGCGCCCAGTTCCGCGGGCGAGCGCATGCGGCAGGCGTGCGTGTGCAGCGTGAACACCTCCGACGCGCCCGAGGCGAACATGATGCGCGCGGCGGCATCCATCCCCCGCAGCATCCGCGAGCGGTCCGTGGCACCCAGCCGGTAGCGCACCCGCACCCGCCCGCCGCGGTCCACCGTGACGCTGCCGCTGCTGCGTCCGCGTTCCGCCCCGTCGCGCACCAGCACCATCATCGAGGGCAGCCGCGGGAGGGCCTCCATCACCTCGCGGTGCGGCAGGCCGAACCCCGGGATTACGGCGGCGCTCAGCGAGGGATAGAACGGGGGCGTCTCGATCCAGAATCCATAGCCGTCGCTGCCGCGCATGAACTCGTCGCATACGGCGGAGAGGGGGATTCCCGCCCCGCCCTGCATCTCGTCGTCGTAGCGGCCGAAGACGGAGGTGGTGGGGTGCAGGCGAAGAAAGCTGCCCACCCCGCCGCCGCCCATCCCCGAGCGCTGCAGCAGCGTGGGGGTGCCGATGGCGCCGCCGGCCAGCACCACCACGGGCGCCTCCACGGTAAGCCGGCCGCGCGGGGCGCCCGACTCGCGGTCCAGGATGCTGGCGTGCACGCGCTTGAGCGGCGCGCCCCCGCCGCGCTCCGCCAGCTCGATGCGCTCCGCACGCACGTCCGCGAACAGGCGCGCGCCGGCGGCCAGGGCGGCGGGCACGTACACGTCCGCGGCCCCGCGCCGGGCGCCGTACCCACACCCCAGCCCGCACATGCCGCAGCGCACACACCCGCGCGCGTTGATGCTGAGCGGCGACGCGCTCCATCCCAGCGCGCGGGCCCCCTGCAGCAGCAGGCGGTTGGGCGGCGAGTGCGCGTCGTCGGGGACCACGCGGGTGTGCGTCTCGTCCTCGATGCGGTCGAACACCGGCGCCAGGTCTGCCGGGCGCATCCCCACCGCGCCGTGGGCGGCGGTCCACTCGTCCAGCACCCAGTCTGGCGTCCGCAGCATCGCCAGCCAGTTGACGGTGGTGCCGCCGCCCACCGCGCGCCCCTGCAGCAGCGGATGCGCAAGGTCGTCCGTGGCGCGCGCGCCGCCGTCGGCGTACAGGCGGTGCGCCAGCCGCGCCTCGCCTTCGGTGAACTCGCCCTGGCGCCAGAACGCGCCCTCTTCCAGCAGCACCACCTCGTGCCCGGCCTCCGCCAAGCGCGCCGCCGCCACCGCCCCCCCCGCTCCGCTGCCGATCACGCACACGTCCGCGCGCACCCGGGTGTCCCCGCGCAGGCGCGCGCCCTCGATGACGCTGCTGAGGGTGGGATCGCCCGAGAGCAGGTCCAGCTGCGGGCGGATGGAGATGACGCGCGCCGTGCGTTCACCCTCGGTCCGCGCGACGGGCTCCGCGTCGGAACCGGCGCCGGGGAGCGGCCCCTCCCACGCCACCTCCGGTGTGCGCGTGTGCAGCGGCGCGCGGCAGCCGATCGCCGCGTGCGTGGAAGGGTCGGCGTAGTGGGTGGAGAGGACCAGGCGGCGGAGCGCCTGAAAGGCCGTGCGAAGCAGGGGGATGCGGCTGGTTTCCCACCCGCGCAGCCACGCGTCCTGCCGCTCGGGCGAAAGGTCCGCGAAGCCGCGGGGGCGCCACGCGCCCAGCAGCCCGGCGGCGGGGGACGCCATCGTCCGCAGCAGCGCAGCGACCTCCTTCGACGCCCGCGGATCCAGCTTTCCCAGCCGCACCTCCACGGCGCGCGCCAGCCGCATGGCCGACGGGTCCGGCTCGGCGGCCAGGGGCACCATGCGCCGGCACAGCGCGATGAGCGTGGCGAGCTGCCGCGGAGTGAGCATGGATCCGGGATGGAATTCGGTCGCGACACGGCGGGAGGGGGACGACGGAAAGGTTGCGCGCGCGGCACCCGTTTGTCAACGCGGACGCCCACCCGCGCGCCGGCCGCGGGCGCGTGACGGGGGAGCACTCAAACCGCCGGATGGCAACGAGATAGGGGCCGTCACCGGCCCGCATCTTGCACCTTCACAGCACCCCGCCGGGGCACTGGGCGGGGCCGAAAGCGGTGAACCCGAAGGGAAAGGGAGTGGACGATGAACTACGGAAGGGACTACGGGAACCGGAACTTTCTGGAGCGGGCGGCGCACACGGTGCGCGGCTGGATTGGCCGGGGCGGCGGCGACGACCGGTTCTACGACGACGAGTACCGCGGCGGCATGAACCGCGGCTGGGACGCCGACCGCGGCTATCGCGAGATGGGCGACGTGAGCGGCTACGGCGGCGGCTACGACCGCGGGTACGCCGGCGCCAACTGGCGCGGCCGCAACCCGGACTGGAACCGCGGCAGCGGTGACAGCTGGAACCGGGGGATGGGCGGCGGCGGATGGGGCGGCGGCGGCGGCGGCTACCGCACCGGCGGCTACAACGCCGACCACGGCGCCTGGGACGTGGACTGGGACCAGGGCCGGTCCGGCGGCTATGGCGCGCGCGGCGGCCCGGACCGGGGCTACGGCGGCGGGTACGGCAGCGGCGGCTACAGCGGCGGCGGGTATGGCGGTGGCGGCTACGGGGGCGGCGGCGACGACCGCGACCACTACATGGGCCGCGACTTCATGACCAACCATCCGCACTTTGGCCACGATTGGCGCAGCGGCCACAGCGACGACGCCACGGTGGACATGAACCGCGGGGGCGGCGACTGGAACCGCATGGGCGGCGGGATGAGGAGCCGCGGCATGCAGGGCGGGATGGACCGCGGGATGGACCGCGACACCGGCGGCGACTGGGACCGCGGCGGCTACGGCGGTGCGGGGATGCTGGGCGGCGACGCGGACGTGGGCGACGTCTCGGGCGGGATGATCGGCAACTACGGCGCGTACGGCAACTACGGCATCGAACGCTTCCGCAGCGGCAGCGGCGGCGGCGTGCCGAGCGGCCAGTACTACCGCGGCTACGGCGTGGGCTCCGGCTACCGGTAAGCCGCACGCCGGCGCACTTCGCCACCAAAGCGGGCCCCGGGCAACCGGGCCCGCTTTCGTGTCCGCGGTGATGGAGTGATGGAGTGAGCGTCAGGGCAGGTCATCCGGGGCCCCGCGCAAGTGGCGGGGATGAAAGTGCAGTTTCGACCTCCCGGAGGTGCGAGCGTGAGCGGAGGGGGCGCGGCGCGGACCCCGCCATCGCGAGCGAACCTCGCCCTATGCAGTTCAACCTCCCCCAGGGTTTTTTGGGGGAGGTGCGAGCGTGAGCGAGCGGAGGGGGCGCGGCGCGGACCCCGCCATCGCGAGCGATTTCGCCCAAAGCAGTTCAGCCTCCCCCAGGTTTTTGGGGGGAGGTGCGAGCCTGAGCGAGCGGAGGGGGCGCGGCGCGGACCCGGCCATTCCTGCTGAACGGCGGTCCGCGCGCGAGCACCCCCGCGGAACCGGTCCGCAGGGGCGCTCGTCGCCGTCCGTCCGCGAGGGGTCAGATGCCGCCGGCGCTCAGGAAGTCGAGCACCAGGCCCGTCATCACCCGCATGCCGATGGGGATGGCGGCGTCGTCGGCCATGAAGGTGGGCGTGTGGTGGTCGCCGGAGGTGGTGCCGGGCGCCACCGTCCCCAGGCGGTAGAAGAAGCCGGGGACCGTGTTGGCAAAGAACGCGAAGTCCTCGGCGCCCGTGGTGGGCGGAACGGTCTGCACGTTCTCGGCGCCCATCAGCCGCACCAGGGTGGGGTGCAGCCGCTCGGAAAGCTCGCGGTGGTTCACCGTGACGGGGGTAACGCGGTCGTAGTCCAGCTCGTAGCTGCCGCCGCCCGCGCGCGTCACCCCGTCCAGGATCTCGCGCATGCGCCGCTCCACCTCGTCCTGCACGCGCGGGTCGAAGGTGCGCACGGTGCCCTGCAGCTCCACCTGTTCGGGGATGATGTTCATCCGTTCGCCGCCGCGGATCATCCCCACCGTCACCACGCTGGGCTCGAAGGGAGACAGGTTGCGCGAGCGGATGGTCTGCAGCGCCATCACCGCCTGCGACGCCATGACGATGGGGTCGATGGACAGGTGCGGCGACGCGCCGTGCGACTGCCGGCCGCGGATGCGGACGATGAAGCGGTCCGCCGCCGCCATCGCCGGCCCCGGCGTGTAGCCGATCCTGCCCGTGGGCATGTGCGCAAAGGTGTGCAGCCCCAGCACGGCCTGGGGCCGCACCTCGGCGAACACCCCCTGGTCCAGCATCAGCTTTGCGCCGCCCTCCTCGCCCGGAGGCGCGCCCTCTTCGGCGGGCTGAAAGATGAACATCACGGTGCCGGGCACCTGGTCCCGCATCCCCGCCAGCACCGAGGCGACGCCCATCTGCACCGCCGTGTGCACGTCGTGCCCGCAGGCGTGCATGACACCGACCTCGTTCCCCAGGTACTCGGTGCGGACGGTGCTCTTCCAGGGGAGGGTGTTGTCTTCCGTCACCGGCAGCGCGTCCATGTCGGCACGGACGGCGATCACGGGGCCGGGGCGGCCGCCGCGCAGGATGCCCACGACGCCGGTGTGCGCGATGCCGGTGCGCACCTCCAGCCCCAGCGAGCGCAGGTGGTCGGCCACCACGCCGGCCGTGCGCGTTTCGCGGTTGGAGAGCTCGGGGTGCTGGTGCAGGTCGTGGCGAATCTCGATGATCCGGGGGGCCAGGGCCTCCACGGCCGCGGCCACCGCGGGGTCGGCCGCCTGCGCCGCCAGGGGCAGGGACGCCAGCGTGAACGCGCCCGCCAGGGGCAGCGTGCGGGTGAACTTCATGGAACCTCGGGAGATGTGGATGGGGATCGTGCCGGGCCGGCCGCTTCCATTCTTCGCCCGCGCCGCCGCGAAGTCAATCCCCCGGACGCGCGAAGGCCGGCAAGGCGAGTGGTCCTCCCTTGCCGGCCCGTTGCCGCGATCTATGTGTGCAAGCGGATGTTCTCCGCTCTTTCCGGTGCCCCTCCTACGCCGCCCCGCCGCTCCAGGTTCTCGGCCCTGCGGGCGCGCATCCCTCACGCGACGCGATCCCGAAGCCCCACGAGTGAGCCGCGCCAGGTTCCAACCCGCTTCGACTGCGACAGGCAAACTCCAGCGTTTGCAACGGCTCCAGCGGGTACCTCGAGCAAATCTTGCGCAACATGCGCGAGATTTCATTCGTCAGATACTATTCCCTGTTCCCTGTTCCCTGTTCCCTGTTCCCTGTTCCCTGTTCCCTATTCCTCACCCGCTCCAGCCGGATGTCCCCGCTGACCGTGTTCACCCGCAGCCGCGGCCCCCCGCGCCCGATGGTGCCCGTGGCCTCACCGCCGACGCCGATGTGAAAGCGGCCGTTCTCGCGGTCCTCGCGGCCGCGCCGCAGGTCGAAGTCGGACCGGATCTCGCCGGAAACGGTGCGCGCGCTCACCTGGGCGCCCACGCCCTCGGCCAGACGCAGGACCACGTCCCCGTTCACGCTGGCGAATTCCATGTCCTCGCCGTCGGTCTCTCCGAAGGTGGCCTCCACCCAGCCGCTGACGGTGCTGGCGCGGGCGGTGCCGGTGGTGGATACCCGTACGTTGCCGCTGACGGTGGCCACGTCCACGGCACTGCGCAGGCCCGTGGCCTCTACGTCGCCGGCCACCGTGCGCGCGGCGAACCTGACGCCGGCGGGCACCCGGACCGTGAAGTCGACGGTCGCGTCCACGTCGTTCATCTCCACGGGCTGGCCGCGGAAGCCACTGCACGGACCCTCGCCGCGCCCGTTGCCGCGGTTGCCCCGGCCGCGCTGGACCGGGTAGATGGCGCAGACGACGACACCGTTCTCGTCCTCCACCACCTCGATGCGCACCAGGTGCCCGTGCTTGCCGCTGCGGCGGCCGACCACCTCGACCTGGTCGCCGGAGGCGGCCTCGGCGCGAACGTCGCCCACCACGCCGCGCACCTCGATCTGCTGGCCGCGCGCAAGGCGGCCGGCCCACCGGAAGTGTTCCTGCCCCGGGCGCGCCTCCGCGTTCTGCTGATGCGCCGGCGCGGCGGATGCCGCCTCGCTGCGCGCGTCCCCGGCGAACACCAGGATCCCTCCTAGGGCCAGCGAGGCCGCCGCCACAACCGCTGCGTACTGCATCGTCCGTCTCCTGTTCGTATGCGGATGGGGTGGGTGCGGCTGGCGACGCATCGAACGCACTGGTCGCGGCCGTCCGAACGCATTGGATGCCGCCTGCGTCCAAATGGTTTGAGCAGGGGGAGCCGGATTCGATCGAGAGCGGCGGTTCGCCCGCGTTCACGCCCGATCACCCCATCACCCCATCACCCGATCACTCAATCACTCCATCCCTCTTGGCTGCGGGACCACCCGGCCGCATATTGCATCGCCGCGCCCGCTGCTCCCCGCGGCGGGTGCAGCGGCTCCCCTCCCCACGGTCCCTCTGACCGGAGCAGGTCCCATGCCCGCCGTACTCGGCCTTTTTGCCATCGCCCTGGGCCTCGTCTGCATCCTGGCGGACGAGCACATCAGCCGCAGAGTGTGGCGCACCGGCGAAGACCCGCAAGCGGGCGCAGCCAGCGTGCGCGCGCTCGGCCTCATCCTCTTCGTGGCCGGCGGCGTGGCGCTCCTGGCCTGGAGCCCCTGACGCCCGTCGCGCCCCTGGCGTACCCCCGCGCATCCGGTACCCCGTCCCCATCGAAGCCCCTGGCGTGACGTAGACGCCGTGGCTGGAGTGACGCACCTGGTCCCGCGCCCTCGTCGCCCCGCGGCGGAGGGGGCCGCGGTACGGTGCTTGCCCCTGCATCCGCACTCACGGCAACGATTTCAGCCACATGGAGGGGGATCATGGGCGGCAAGAAGATGGAAGGGAACGAGGAGCAGAAGCGGAAGGCGGCCCGCAGGGCGAACGAGGAGGGAAAGAGCGCCAGCGAGATCGGCGCGAGCACGGGCGGCAGCCAGCAGCGCACCGAGGCCAAGGGCAACATGTCGCACCAGGAGCGGCTGGACCTGAAGCGCGAGGGCAAGCCCGACCAGCTGACCGAGAACACGCCCGAGGCGCGCCCCGGCAGCCGCGACCCCGACACGCTGGACCAGGAGCGCTTTCCGCGCCTGTGACGCGAACGAACGACGAATCGGGCCGGGAGCGATCCCGGCCCGATCTCTATTCCCCCCCGGCGCTGCGCTTTAGCTCTAATTTACTGTGCAGTTGCCGTGAGGAGATAAGGATCGCCGGCGAGCGAAGCCAGGATCTAGGCGCTTCCGCAGGCCCGGCAGACGGGCTCCATCGGGTTGCGTTTCAGGACAGTACGGCGGCAACCGGAGAGCACGACGATGTCGGGGATGATGAGCGAACTCTGGTGCTGATGGCGAAGCGTCGTTGAAGAGCAGCGGCATCGTTCGTTCATGCCCCCGCAGCAACTCGGGCTCGTGGCCGAGCTCCGTTGGCCGGGCCGACCTCCTCCCCCAGCCGACGAACAGAGCCGTCCTCGCTTGCGAGGCCGGCTCTTGATGTCGATGCGGCGGATGCTCCGCGGCACACCGGGCGATCCCTCATCACCCCATCGTATCACTCCATCACTCCATCCGCTCTGCGCGCCGCGCGTGGAAGCTCGCGGCGCGTCTACCCGTTGTGCCCGGCCGGGACGCCGGCGGCCTTGAGGAAGGTGTTCGGCACCCATCCGGTGATCCCGCCCGGGCCGCGGACGGCCACCCGCTTCCAGCCGCCCTGATCCTCCAGCTCTTCCACCTCGGTATTCAGCGGCAGCGGGCTCCCCGCCACCGTGGGGTGGGTGAGCGCGGGCCCCGCGTGGATGTTGAGCGTGGTGGTGATGATGAAGCGCGGCGCCGGCTCGCGGCGCATCACCCGCTCGCGGAACTTCGCGATTCCGAACGCCGGGCCGGGATCGGTCTTGCGCCCGGGCGAGATCTCCTCGTGCCCCAGCACGTCCTCCAGCCGGTAGGCGGCGACGATGGCGCGGGCGGCATCGAACGCGGCGGCGACCTGGCCGTCCGTGTACCGCTGCCACGCGTGAGCGAGCCGCTGCCCGTTCACCTGGCGTTGGCCATCCAGCATCAGCTCCGATTCCGGGACGACGGGGTCGAGCCACTTGTAAGCCCCGTTGATCTTCCAGTAGCGCATCCATCCCCGCGTGGGGTGGCGAAAGAGATCGCCGTAGTTCACCATCTCGATGCCGATGGAGTGCCGGTTGAGCCTGGAGACGCCCTTCCACTCGCTCTCTCCGGCGTGCCACGCTACGCGGTCGAACGGCATCATCTGCGTGATCTTGCCCTGGCGGCTGATCACCAGGTGCGCGGACGCCTTGGAAGCGGGGTTCTTGAACCAGTCCACCGCCGTGTTGCCGCCGTCGGCGGTATAGTGCATGACGAGCCAGCGCGGCCGCAGCGGATCGCCGCCGTGGGGGGACTGCACGAACGGGTACGCGGTGCCGTTGGCGTCGAGGAGCCTGTGGCTGGAGATCTTCATGTGCGCCTCTGGGGATCAGGGGAGGGGGAGCCGGCAGACCTCGGAACCGCCGCAACCCCCGTTCCCGCCGCTGGCTTCGACGTAAGCAGCTGCCGCAACGACACGCAGAAGAATCGGTGCGAAGGTGGAGGGGGTGCGGCTGGGACATTCGCGCCACAATTCTGGGACGTCCGGCGCCGCAGTGCAGTCACGCGTGAGGCAGGACGCGGAGAGCTCGTCCGTTCTCCGCGTCCTCCGCGCGATGCGTTTGGAGGGTCTGCACAGAAGACTGGAGGATTTGGATCCAGTGCGGGGAGTCGCGATCCGGCGGGTCGCCG
>JAHWJJ010000065.1 GCA_019348475.1 Gemmatimonadota bacterium
GCTCGAAGTTCTCCCCTTTCTCCCGCGCAGCGGGGGAGAGGGGCCGGGGGAGAGGGGGCCTCCGCGGGCGGCAGGATACCAGGATTCAGCCCAGATGACGGCGCCCGCCAACCTCCCCCAGGGGTTTTTGGGGAAGGTGCGAGCCTGAGCGAGCGGAGGGGGCGAACCCGGCGCCCGCCTCAGCAGGAATTTCGAAACGTGAGCAGTTCACACGCCGGCCGCGCCACCGCGTCCGGCTTTTGAAGCCATACGATGAGCAACACCACCAGCAAGCTGGACCAGCTTTCGCCCGAGCAGCGCCGGCTCCTGGCCTTGCGCCTCAAGCAGCGCAAGGCCGAAGAGCCGCGGCCGCCGGCGGTGGATGAGGGTGCGGGCGGCGAGTACCCGCTGGCGTTCACGCAGCAGCGGCTGTGGATGCTGGACCGGCTGCAGCCCCGGAGCACCGCCTACAACCTGCCGTCCGCCGCGCGCTTCAAGCAGCCGCTGGACACCGCCCTCGTGGAGCGCGCCATCGGCGCGATCGTGCGGCGCCACGACGCGCTGCGCACCCGCTTCGAGGCGCGCGACGGCGAGCCCGTGCAGGTGGTGGAGCCGTTCACGTCCTTCTACCTCCCCGTCGACGACCTCTCCGCGCTCCCGGAGGCCGAGCGCGAGGCGGAGCTGTCCCGCATCGCCGCGGACGAGGCGACGGCGCCGTTCGCGCTGGAGCGCGCCACCTTCCGCGCGCGCCTGGTGCGCATGGGCCCGGCGGATGTCGCGGTGCTCGCGACGATGCACCACATCGTCAGCGACGGATGGTCGCTCTCCGTCTTCTGGCGCGAGTTCGAGGAGCTGCTGGTCGCGTTCGGCGCGGGGCTGGCCTCGCCGCTGCCGCCACTGCCCGTGCAGTTCGGCGAGCACGCGCGGCGGGAGCGCGAGCGGCTGTCCGGCCCCGCGCTGGACGGACTGCTGGCGTGGTGGCGCAAGGAGCTGGAGGGCGCGCCCACGCTGCTGGAGTTGCCGACGGACCATCCGCGCCCCGCCGTCGCCAGCCAGCGCGGCGCGGCGTACGTCGAGGAGCTGGACGCGACGCTGGCGGAGCGGGTCGCGGCGCTGGCGCTGCGCGAGGGGACCACCCCCTTCAACGTCCTCCTCGCCACCTTCCAGCTCCTGCTGGGCCGCTACGCGGACACGGACGACCTGCTCGTCGGCACCGCCGTCGCCGGGCGGCGCACGCGGGACGTGGAGCCGCTCATCGGCTTCTTCGCCAACACGCTCGTCCTGCGCGGCGACCTCTCCGGGGAGCCGACGTTCCGGGAGTTGGTCGCCCGCGTCCACGCTACGACGATGGGCGCCTTCGAGCACCAGGACCTCCCGTTCGAGCGGCTGGTGGAAGAGATGGCGCCGGAGCGCACGCTCGCCTACTCGCCGCTGGTGCAGGCGCTGTTCGTCCAGCAGACCTCGCACCCGGACCAGGGGCGGGACGTGGAGGGGGACGACGGGGCAGAGGGCGTGCGGCAGGAGCTGAACACCGCCAAGTTCGACCTGACCTTCGGCGTGGCGCAGGAGGGCGGGCGCACCTGGGCGGGCGTGGAGTACGCGGCGGACCTCTTCGAGGGCTCCACCATCGAGCGGATGGTGCGCCATTACGCCACCCTCCTGGACGCCGCGCTCGCGCATCCCGACGCGCCCGTCTCCGCACTGGAGATGATGCCGGCGGAGGAGCGCGACGCCGTCCGCGCGATGGGCGCCGCGACCGCGCATCATCCCGTATCCACCACGCTGCACGCCGCCTTCGCCGCGCAGGCCGCCCGCGCGCCGGACGCGCCCGCGCTCACGTATGGCGAGCACACGATCACCTACGCGGAGCTGGACGCGCGCGCAAACGCCCTCGCGCGGCGGCTGCGGGGGCGCGGCGCGGGGGCGGACGTGCTCGTCGGGCTGTGCGTGGACCGGTCGCTGGAGACGGTGGTCGGCATCCTGGGCATCCTCAAGGCCGGCGCGGCCTATCTCCCCCTGGATCCCGCGTATCCGGACGACCGGCTGGCGTACATGCTGGAGGACTCCGGCGCGCAGGTCGTCGTCACGGCGGGAGATGCGGCCGATCGGCTCCCGCCCGGCATCGACCGCGTGCGGCTGGATGAGGATGAAACCCGGTTCGATCCGGCGGACTTCGCGCCGCTGGAGGTCTCGCCGGACGCGCTGGCGTACGTCATCTACACCTCCGGATCCACCGGGCGGCCCAAAGGCGTGCAGGTGACGCACGCGAACGTCGTCCGGCTGATGACGGCGACGGAGCCGTGGTTCGGGTTCGGCGCGGACGACGTGTGGACGCTCTTCCACTCCTACGCCTTCGACTTCTCCGTCTGGGAGATCTGGGGCGCGCTGCTCTACGGCGGCCGCCTGGTCGTCGTCCCGTTCGAGGTGAGCCGCGACCCCGCGCGCTTCCACGCGCTGCTGCGCGACGAGCGGGTGACGGTGCTCAACCAGACGCCCTCCGCCTTTCGCCAGCTCATCCGCGCGGACGACGACGACGCGGCGGCGCGCGGAGAGGCGGCGGCTCTCGCCCTGCGCTACGTCGTGTTCGGGGGCGAGGCGCTGGACCCGGCGTCGCTGCGCACCTGGGTGGAGCGGCGCGGGGCGGACCGGCCGCGGCTGGTCAACATGTACGGCATCACCGAGACGACCGTCCACGTGACGTATCGGGTGATCACGGAAGACGACGTGCGGGAGGGCTCCGCCTCGCCGATCGGCATTCCCATCCCCGACCTGTCCGTCCACCTGCTGGACCGCCGCGGCCGCACGGTGCCGATCGGCCTCGTGGGAGAGATGTACGTGGGCGGCGGGGGCGTGGCGCGCGGCTACCTGCATCGCCCCGAATTGACGGCGCAGCGCTTCGTGCCCGACGCGTTCTCGGACGATGGGGACGCGCGTCTCTATCGCTCCGGCGACCTGGCGCGGCGGCGGGCGGACGGCTCGCTGGAGTTCCTGGGGCGCGCGGACGACCAGGTGAAGGTGCGCGGCTTTCGCATCGAGCTGGGCGAGATCGAGTCCGTCCTCCTGGAGCACCCGGCCGTCCGCGAGGCCGTGGTCCTGGCGCGCGGGGCGGGGGACGAGCGGCGGCTGGTGGCGTGGACGGTGGCGGCGGATTCCGTCGGCGCGGCCGAGCTGCGCGCGCACCTGCTGGCGCACCTGCCGGAGTACATGGTGCCCTCCGCGTTCGTCCCGATGGACCGGCTGCCGCTGACCCGCAACGGCAAGGTGGACCGCCGCGCGCTCCCCGAGCCGGAGGGGGCGGAGGCGGCCGGCGCGGAGTACGTCCCGCCGCGCACGCAGACGGAGCAGGTGATCGCCGCGCTCTGGGCTGAGCTGCTGGGGGTGGAGCGGGTGGGGGCGACGGACCGCTTCTTCGACCTGGGCGGGCAGTCGCTGCTGGCCACGCGCGCCGTCGCCCGCGTCCGCGAGGCGCTGGGCGTAGAGGTGCCCGTGCGCGCCGTGTTCGAGCACCCCGCGCTGGACGCGTTCGCGGGGGAGGTGGACCGGCTGCTGCGCGCCTCCGCCGGGGTGGAGGTGCCGCCCATCCGCCCCGCGAAGCGCGGCGGCGACCTGCCGCTGAGCTTTGCCCAGGAGCGGCTGTGGTTCGTGGACCGGCTGGAGCCGGGGAGCCCCGTCTACCACATGCCGTTCCACTACCTGCTGCGCGGCGCGCTGGACGTGGACGCGCTGCGCCGCGCGTTCTCCGAGATCGTCCGGCGCCACGAGACGCTGCGCACGGCGCTGCCGTTCACCGGCGAACAGCCGGTGCAGCGCATCCTTCCCCCCGCGCCCGTCGACCTGCCCCTGCACGACCTGGCCGGCATCGCGGACGAGGCCGAGCGCGACGCGGCGACGGAGGCGGTGATGCGCCAGGTGGCGGAGCGCGCCTTCGACCTGGAGCGCGGCCCCCTCTTCCGCGCCGCGCTGGTGCGGACGGCGGAGGACGAGCACGTGCTCGCCGTGAACCTGCACCACGTGATCAGCGACGGCTGGTCGGTGGGCGTGCTGTGGAACGAGCTTTCCGCCCTGTACGCCGCCTTCTCCAGGGGCGAGGCTTCGCCGCTGGCGGAGCCGGCGCTGCAGTACGGCGACTTCGCGGTCTGGCAGCGCGAGTGGCTTTCCGGTGAGGTGCTGGATGCGCAGCTGGCGTACTGGCCGCGCAAGCTGGCCGGCGCCCCGCCGCTGCTGGAGCTGCCGACGGACCGCCCGCGCCCCGCCGCGCAGACGTACGCCGGCGCGGCGGAGTCCGTGGCCATCGGCGGCGAGGATGCGCGGGCGGTGCTGGCGCTGGGCCGCCGCGAGGGGGCGACGCTGTTCATGGTGCTGCTGGCGGCCATGGACGTTGTCTTCGGCCGCCTGGCCGGGCAGGACGACGTGGTGGTCGGCACCCCCATCGCCGGGCGCACGCGGGCCGAGACGGAGGGGATGATCGGCCTGTTCCTAAACTCCCTTGCCCTGCGCTCCGACCTGAGCGGCGGGCCGACCTTCCGCGAGCTGCTGCGCCGCGTCCGCGAGACCACGCTGGAGGCGTACGCGCACCAGGACCTGCCCTTCGAGCGCATCCTGGAGGAGCTGGCGCCGGAGCGGTCGCTGAGCCATTCGCCCATCTTCCAGGTGATGCTGAACCTCTCCAACTTCGCGGAGGGCGACGTTTCGCTCCCGGGGCTGGAGGTGGAGGCGATCGGCGGGGCGGGGGAGCTGGCGAGCAAGTTCGACCTCACGCTCTACGCGGGCGAGGGGCCGGACGGGATCGTCCTGCACCTGGTCTACAACACCACGCTGTTCGATCCCTCGCGGGTCCGGTCGATGCTCACGCAGCTCACCGGCGTGCTGCGGCAGGCGGCGGAGGATTGCGATCGCCCCGTCCACGCGTACTCGCTGCTGACGGACGACGCCCTCGCCGTACTTCCCGATCCCGCCGCGCCGCTCTCCGTGGAGTGGCGCGGCAGCGTCCCGGCGATCTTCGCGCGCCACGCCGCCCGCACCCCGGACGCCCTCGCCGTGCAGGACCCGGCGGAGCGCTGGACCTACGCCGAACTGGACCGTGCATCCGATGCCATCGCCCGGCGGCTGATGGCGGACGGCGTGCGTTCGGGGGAGGTGGTCGCCATCCTGGGCCACCGCTCCGCCGCCCTGGTCCGCGCGCTGCTGGGGACGATGAAGGCGGGCGCCGCGTTCCTGATCCTGGACCCCGCGTATCCGCCCGCGCGCCTGGCTGAGTACGTCCGCATCGCCCGCCCTACGGGCTTCCTGCCGATCGAGGCAGCCGGAGAGGTGCCGGTGGAGGTGGCGGACGCCCTCGGCGAGAGCGTGCTGTCGACGATCCCGCTCCAGATCCGCCGCGTGGGTGAGGTTCCCCCCTCCCCCGCGCAGTTCGCGGGGGAGGGGCCGGGGGTGGGGGGCGCTCCGCGTGCGGGTGATTTTGTGGACAAAGTGGCCGAACCCACCCACTCCGCCGATGCGCCGTTCCGCGAGATCGGCGCCGACTCGCTCGCCTACCTCTCCTTCACCAGCGGCACCACGGGCAAGCCCAAGGCGGTGATGGGGCGCCACGGCTCGCTCACCCACTTCGTCCCCTGGCTGGCGGAGCGCTTCGAGCTGGTGGCGTCGGACCGCTACACGCTGCTCTCCGGCCTGGCGCACGACCCGCTGCACCGCGACGTCTTTACGCCGCTGCAGCTGGGCGCCGCCATCGTGGCCCCGGACCCGGACGAGGTGGGCACGCCCGGCTACCTGGCGCAGTGGATGTCCGACACCGGCATCACCGTCGCGCACCTGACGCCCGCGATGGGCCAGCTGCTGGTGGATGTCCCCGGCGGCCTCCCCGACGAGCATCACGCGGATACGCCCCCCGCGGACGGTCCGCTCCCCCTCTCGGCGAGGAACGAGCAGGGAGGGGGCCGGGGGGAGGGGCCGCGGATCGACTCCCTGCGCCGCGCCTTCTTCGTGGGCGACGTGCTCACCCGCACGGACGTGGGGCGGATGCACCGGCTCGCGCCCAACCTGACCGTCATCAACTACTACGGCTCGACGGAGACGCAGCGCGCCGTGGCCCACTTCGTCGTCCCGCGCGACCTGTCTGCCCTGCCGAAGGAAACCATCCCCGTCGGCACCGGCATTCCGGACGTGCAGGTGCTCATCCGCAACGCCGCGGGGGAGCGGGTGGGCGTGGGCGAGGTGGGGGAGATCTGGATGCGCAGCCCGCACGTGGCCCTGGGCTACCTGGGCGACCCCGAGCTGACCGCCGCGCGCTTCGTCCCCAACCCGTGGACGGGGGATGCGGCCGATCCCACCTATCGCACGGGCGACCTGGGGCGCTACCGGCCCGACGGCGTGGCGGAGATCGCCGGCCGCGCGGACCAGCAGGTCAAGATCCGCGGCTTTCGCATCGAGCCGGGGGAGATCGAGGCCGCGCTGCGCGCGCACGCCGCCGTCCGCGACACCGTCGTCGTCCCCCGGGGCGAGGGCGACGGCAAGCGGCTCGTCGCGTACGTGGTCGCGGATGGCGAGCCCGCGCCCGGCGAGCTGCGCGAGTGGCTGCGCGCCAGCGTTCCCGAGTACATGGTCCCCGCCGCGTGGATGTTCCTTGCCGCGCTCCCGGTGACGCCCAACGGCAAGGTGGACCGCAAGGCGCTGCCGGAGCCGGAGACGGAGGGCGTCGCGCGCGGGTTCGTCGCGCCGCTCACGCCCACGGAGGTCGCGCTGGCGGACGTGTGGACGGGGCTGATGAACGTGCAGCGCGTGGGCGCGGACGACGACTTCTTCGCGCTGGGCGGGCACTCGCTGCTGGCGACCCGGCTGGTGGCGCGCGTGCGCGATGCGTTCGGGGTGGAGCTGCCGCTGCGTACGCTGTTCGAGGCGCCCACGCTGGCGGCGATGGCGGCCGCCGTGGACCGGCTGCTTCGCGCGGACGGGGCCGCCGCCGCGCCGCCCATCGTCCACCGCCCCCACGACGGCACCGCGCCCGCCTCCTTCGCGCAGGAGCGGCTCTGGTTCGTGGACCGCATGGACGGCGGCGGCGCCGTCTACCACATCCCCAGCGCACAGCTCCTGACGGGCCCGGTGGATCCGGAGGCCATGCGCCGCGCCGTCGAGGAAGTGGTGCGCCGGCACGAGACGCTGCGCACCGCGCTGCCGGAGGTGGACGGCGTCCCCGTGCAGCGCATCTCGCCCGCCGGCCGCGTGGAGCTGCCGCTCATCGACCTTTCCGCGCTCCCGGAAGCGGAGCGGGAGGCGCAGGCGGCGCGGCTGGCCGGGCGGAACGCGAACGAGCCGTTCGACCTGGAGGCGGGACCGCTCTTCCGCGCCTCACTGGTGCGGCTGGCGGACGGCGAGCACCTGCTGCTGGTGAACCTGCACCACGCGATCGGCGACGGCTGGTCCATGCGCGTGCTGCTGGGCGAGCTTGCCGCGCTGCACGCCGCGTATCGCCGCGGGGAGGATTCTTCGCTGGCGCCGCTGCCGGTGCAGTACGCGGACTACGCCGCCTGGCAGCGCGAGTGGCTTTCGGGCGCGGTGCTGCAGGCGCAGCTGGCGTACTGGCGCGGCGCGCTGGCCGGCGCGCTCCCCGTCCTCGCGTTGCCGGCGGACCGGCCGCGCCCGCCGGTGCAGGGCCACCGCGGCGCCTCCGAGTCCCTGTGGATCGCCCCCGAGGACGCCGAGCGCATCCAGGAGCTCGCCCGCCGCGAAGGCGCCACGCTGTTCATGGTGCTGCTCGCGGCGCTGAACGTGGTGCTGGCGCGCTGGTCCGGCCAGCAGGACATGGTGGTCGGCACGCCGGTCGCCGGGCGCACGCGCTCGGAGCTGGAGGGGCTGATCGGCCTCTTTCTCAACTCCCTGGCCCTGCGGACGGACCTTGCCGGCGACCCGTCGTTCCGCGCGCTGCTGGCGCGGGTGCGGCAGACCACGCTGGATGCGTACGCGCACCAGGACCTGCCCTTCGAGCGCATCCTGGAAGACTTGAAGCCGGAGCGCAGCCTGGGGCACACGCCGGTCTTCCAGGTGATGCTGAACCTCCTCAACTACGGCGACGGTTCCGCCGCGCCGGAGGGGGAGATGACGTCGCTGGGCGCGGGCGCGCAGATCGCCAGCAAGTTCGACCTGACGCTGTACGCGGCCGAGGCGGCGGAGGGGATCGCGCTGCACGCGGTGTACGACGCGGACCTGTTCGACGCCGCGCGGATGCGGTCGCTGCTGGCGCAGGTCGCCGGCGTCCTGCGCCAGGCCGCGGACGACGCCGATCGTCCCGCCGCCGCCCTGTCGCTGGTGACGGAGGAGGACCGCGCCGTTCTGGACGGCGCCGCGTCCCCCGTCGTCGTCCGCACGCGTGCGGGCGAGCCGGCCGGCGTCGGCGAACTGGGCGAGGTGTGGATGCGCGCCCCCGGCGGCGCGCTGCGCCCCATGGGCGGCGCCGGCCGCTACCGCCCCGACGGCTTCGTGGAGCTGGCCACCGCGCCACCCGCGTCTCTCACGTCCCCGCGCGCCGAAGCGGCTCCCGTCTCTCCGGAAGCGAGGAGCGGGGAGAGGCCGGGGGACGGGCCGCATGCCCTGCGGACGCGGACGGAGCGCGCCGTCGCCGCCATCTGGGCGGAGGTGCTGGGGATGGATGCGGACGCCATCTCCGCGGACGCGGACTTCTTCGCCCTGGGCGGGCACTCGCTGCGCGCGACGCAGGTGCTCTCGCGCATCCGCGCGCGGCTGGGCGCCAGGATCCCCATCCGCACCTTCTTCACCGCGCCCACCGTCGCGGCCCTGGCCTCCGCCATGGACGCCCAGGCGCCGTCGGGATCAACCGAAGCGGCCGTATCCACCGAACCCGCCGTATCCACCGAACCCGGCGTCGCCACCTCGAACCCGGCGGAAGCTCCACTTTCGCACTCTCGCACTTTCGCACTTTCGCACTTCCCTCCCCGCGTCTACCCGCTTTCCTTCGCCCAGCAGCGCCTCTGGCTGCTGATGAAGCTGGGCGCGAACGCGGCGTACAACCTGGCCTCCGCGCTGCGGATGCGGGGCGCGCTGGACGAGTGGGCGCTGGAGCGCGCGCTGGACGAGATCGTCCGGCGGCACCAGACGCTGCGGACGCGCATCGAAGAGCGCGACGGCGAGCCGGTGCAGGTGGTGCAGCCGCCGCGTCCCCTGCGCCTGCGCGCGGAAGAGGTGCGCCCCGCGGACGGCGATTCGGGGGAGGACGCGTTGCGGCGGATGGCGGAGGAAGAGGCGGCGCGGCCGTTCGCGGCGGAGGGCCCCTTCCTGCGCGTCCGCCTGCTCCGCATGGACGGCGACGACCACGTGCTGCTGTGGACGATCCACCACCTGATGGCGGACGGATGGTCGCTCGGCATCTTCCAGGACGAGCTGCTGGCGCTGTACCGCGCGTTCGTCACCGACACGGAGCCGGGGCTGGCGCCGCTGGAGGTGCAGTACGGCGAGCACGCGCTGGCGCAGCGCCGCGAACTGAGCGGCGGCGCCCTCGATGCGCTCGTCGGGTGGTGGCGGGAGCGGCTGGGCGGCGCCGCCGCGCTGCTGGAGCTGCCGGCGGACCGGCCCCGCCCCGCGCAGCCCAGCGGCGCCGGCGCTTCGTTCTGGTTCGAGTTCCCGGAGGGGACGGCGGAGCGCGTCGGGCGAGTGGCGCGGGAACGCGGCGCCACGCCGTTCATGGTGCTGCTGGCGGCGTTCCAGGCGCTGCTGTCGCGCTGGTCCGGCCAGGACGACGTGGTGGTAGGCACGCCGATCGCCAACCGCACGCGGCCGGAGCTGGAGCGCGTCATCGGCTTTTTCGCCAACACCCTCGCCATTCGCGGCGACCTGTCCGGCGCCCCGAGCTTCGACGCGCTGCTGGCGCGCGTGCGCGAGGCCACTCTGGGCGCGTACGAGCACCAGGACGTGCCCTTCGAGCGGCTGGTGGAGGAGCTGAACCCGGAGCGCTCGCTCAGCCACGCGCCCGTGTTCCAGGTGATGTTCGCGCTGCAGAACGCGCCGCGGGCGCAGGGCGCGGAGGAGCTGGAGGGGCTGGCGCTCTCCGGCGTGCCGCGCGCCCGCGGGACGGCGCAGTACGACCTGTCCCTGGCCCTGCACCAGGTGGAGGGCGGCCTGGCGGCGCGGCTGGAGTACGCGACCGACCTCTGGGCTCCGGAGACGATGGAGCGGTTCGCGGCGCAGTACGTCCGCCTGCTGGACGCGGCGCTGGACGCTCCGTCGCGCCGCGTCGCCGCGCTGCCGCTGCTGGACGACCGCGAGCGCGCGCGGCTGCTGGAGGAGTTCGCCGGGCCCACGGCGGCGTATCCTGACGTGCCGCTGCACGCGCTCTTCGAAGTGCAGGCGGAGCGCACGCCGCACGCCGACGCCCTGGTCTTCGGCGGGGCGCGCATGACCTACGCGGAGCTGGACGCACGCGCCAACCAGCTCGCGCACCTGCTGCGGGCGCGCGGCGTCGGCACGGAGCGGACGGTGGCGGTGCTGATGGAGCGGTCGATGGAGATGGTGGCCGCGCTGTACGGCATCCTCAAGGCCGGCGCGGCGTACGTCCCCGTCGACCCCGAGTACCCGGCGGACCGCGTCTCGTACATGCTGGACGATTCCGCCGCCGCGCTCGTCGTCACCCAGCGTCGGTGGAGGGATGCCGTCCCGTCCGGCGCCGATGCGCTCGCGCTGGATGACCCCGGCGTGCTGGATGGATACCCGGCCGACCGCCCCACGCCGCTCGCGGCCGGAACGGACCGGCTGGCGTACGTCATCTACACCTCGGGATCGACCGGCCGCCCCAAGGGCGCCATGAACGCGCACCGCGGCGTCGTAAACCGGATCCTGTGGATGCAGGACGCCTTCCCGCTCACCCCCGAAGACGCGGTGCTGCAGAAGACACCGTTCAGCTTCGACGTCTCCGTCTGGGAGTTCTTCTGGCCCCTTGCCGCCGGCGCGCGGCTGGTGATCGCCGCCCCCGGCGCGCACCGGGACAGCGGGGCGCTTACGCGGTTGATCGAGCGCGAGCGCATCACCACGCTCCACTTCGTCCCTTCCATGCTGCGCGCATGGCTGGACGGCGCGGACGTGTCGCGCTGCACCTCGCTGACCAGGGTGATGAGCAGCGGCGAGGCGCTGCCGCCGGACGTGGTGGAGCGCTTCTTCGACCTGCTGCCATCCACCGAACTGCACAACCTGTACGGGCCCACGGAAGCCGCCGTGGACGTGACGCACTGGCCCTGCGCCCGGCCGGAGCACGGCGTTGTCCCCATCGGCGCGCCGGTGGCGAACACGCGGATGTACGTGCTGGACGGCCTTGGCGCACTCTGCCCCGTCGGGGTTCCCGGTGAGCTGTGGATCGCGGGCGTGCAGGTGGGGCGCGGCTACTGGCGCCGGCCGGGGCTCACGGCCGAGCGCTTCGTCCCCGATCCGTTCGCGGTGGAGCCGGGCGCGCGGATGTACCGCACCGGTGACCGGGCGCGCTGGCTGCCGCAGGGCACGCTGGAGTACCTGGGCCGCACCGACTTCCAGGTGAAGGTACGCGGCTTCCGCATCGAGCCGGGAGAGATCGAGGCCGCGCTCAAGCAGCACCCCTCCGTGGGCGACGCCGTCGTCGTGGTGCGCGGCGATGACGCCGACGCGCGGCTGGTGGCGTATCTTGCCCCGCGCCAGGGAGCCGCCGTGCCTGCGGACGCGGAGCTGCGCGAGCGGCTGTCGGGCTCCGTGCCGGACTACATGGTGCCCAGCGCGTTCGTGCCGCTGGAGGCGATCCCCCTCACCCCCAGCGGAAAGGTGGACCGCCGCGCCCTCCCCGCACCCGACGTCCCCGCGGGCGACGGCTACGTGGTCCCGCGAGACGTGACCGAGCTGGAGGTGGCGCGCATCTGGGGCGAGGCGCTGGGCATCGCGCGTGTGGGTGCCGCGGACGACTTCTTCCGGATGGGCGGGCACTCGCTGCTGGGGCTGCGGATGATGTCGCGCATCGCCGAGCGGTTCGGCCGCGAGCTGCCGCTGGCCGCCCTCTTCCGCAGCCCCACCGTGGCCGCCTTTGCCGGCGAGTTGCGCCGCGAGGGCGCCACCGCCGACGACGGGCGGCTGCTGGTGACGCTGAACGCCGGGGGGGCGCTGCCGCCGCTCTTCTTCTTTCCCCCGGCGGGCGGCACGGTGACGCACTACGCCGACCTGGCGCGGCGGCTGGGGGCGGAGCAGCCGTTCCTGGCCCTGCACGCCCCCGGGCTGACCGGGAACGAGGCGCCGCTGGAGTCGGTGGAGGAGATGGCGGAGCGCTACCTGGACGAGATCCGGGCGGCGCAGCCGCACGGGCCGTACTGGCTGGGCGGCTGGTCGGCCGGCGGCGCGACCGCGTTCGAGGCCGCGCGCCGGCTTCGCGCCGCCGGCGAGGAGGTGGCGCTGCTGGCCATCGTCGACGCGCACGCCCCCGACGGCGCGCGGGCGCGTACGCCGCCGGACCGCGTGGAGCTGCTCCGCGAGTTCGCGCGCAGCATCGTCACCGAAGACCAGGCGCTGCTGGACGGGCTGGAGGGCGAACTGCGCGCCCTGCCGGAGGAGGCGCGCCTGGCCGCGCTGTCGCGGTGGATCGCGCGGCACGGCGGGCAGGTGATGGACGCGGAGCTGGAGCGCGTGGGCCGGTCGGTCGCCGTCTTCGCCGCCACCGCCCGCGCCGTCTACGCCTACCGCGACCCGCCGCCGCTGGATGCGCCGGTGGCGCTGTTCGTGGCCTCGGAAGGGAAGGTGGAGGAGGGGATGGGGCCGGATGCCCTGCCGGACCGCTGGCGTCCGTTCGTGCGCGGCGAGCTGGCGGTGCACACCGTCCCGGGCGCGCACGTCCACCTCGTCCTCGACCCCGCCGCCGAGGTGCTGGCCGCCCGCCTCGGCGAGGTCATGGAGCGGGTGCGCGCCTGTACCGAGCGGGGCCGCTGCGGATAGCCAGGCCTGGAGGATTCCACCCAACCAGGAGGAGCGTATGACGACCGCAGCGGTACCGAAGCAGACTGGCGCGGTAGCGGCGCCCGCGCTGTCCATCGCCGTCCACCCTGCGCGCGGGTGGAGATGAGGCACGCGCGCTGCCTGAAATCGTGCGCTTCCTCGCGCCGCTTTTCCGCGCGGTGACTGCTTCTGAGGAGGGCTTCCCAGGACGCTGGAGGAGCGCTAAACTAGACACTCGACCCCTCGACGCGGAGGAATGACGATGGAGAAGAAGTGGCGCACCATCCAGCCGGCACACAAAAGCGACAAGATCACCGTTAAACAGGCGATGAAAGCGTGGAGAACGGTGGAGGGGAAGAACGGAAGCAAGGGCGCCGCGATGTCCACGTCCAAGCAGGAGGCTTCGCGACGCGGCGAGGCGGTGGCAGTGCGTCGCAAGTGATGTCCCGGACCGTTACCCCGGCTACGCGGGCAGATGCCGAGAAGCTACGACACCAGCGTCTGCAGCAACT
>JAHWJJ010000066.1 GCA_019348475.1 Gemmatimonadota bacterium
CGGCCCGTTATCGGCCGCACTTTCGTTCCGCGTCACCGCCCCTCTCGGGGTGGGCTGGGGCTGTACTCAATCCCGTGCGCTTCTGCGCCCGCGGGGGACGACACGGGCCTGCGTGCAATCCCCAGGCCCCCGAATCGGGGCATTACGGCACGCCCCCCCCAGTGATTACCATAAGCGCGGCGGGGTTGGAGCCGCCGGCCGTGGTCTTGCCGCCGCTCAGGGTGCGGGAGATATGGTGGCGCTCCCCGCGGGCGCACTCGGCGGCGCGCGGATCGGGCTCCCGAGCGCGTCGGCCACCTCGGTGGTCCTCCTGAAGATCCTGCTGGCGCGCCGCTGGGGAGTGGAGGCTGACTTCTTCTGGTTCGATCAGGCCCGGGAGGACCCGTTCGCGTCGGGCGCAGCCGCCGCCCTCTTCATCGGAGACGTCGCGCTGCGCCCTGGGCTCCACCCCGGCCTCCCCGTCCGGCTGGACCTGGGGGAGGAGTGGTGGAGGGAGACGGGTCTACCCTTCGCCTTCGCCGTCTGGCAGTGCGGGTCGGGCGGGGACGCGGAGCTGCGGCGGCTGTGCGCGGGCGAGGACGCGCGCCACCAGCCCTCGTGCTGGGCGTATCAACCCATCGCGCTGCTGGTGGTGCACGGGCTGGATCCGCGGGCCGTGCTCGCCGCCTGCGACCGCGCGCCGCCCGCCGCGGTGCGCGACTGCTACCAGGGCTTCGGCAAGCAGTACCTGGGCGCCATGGGCGGAGACGCGGAGCCGATGATCGACGCGTGCGCGCGGGGCAACCGGGCGCTCGCCACGGATTGCCTGCTGGGCGGCGTGGAGTACTTTACGGACCTCGATTGGAACGTGAGGCCGGGGATCGCCTTCTGCGCGCGGGTGCCGGTGGAGTCGAAGGAGCGTTGCTACGCGCTGATCGGCGAGCGGCTGGCGCTGGCGCACCCCGCGCGCGGGGACGCGGAGTCCGCGTGCCGCCGGGTGGAGGCGGCCTACGTGCGGGCGTGCCTGGCCGGCACCCGCCGCGGCGAGTGACGGCCGGCGCGAATCACTGGCCGCGCGGTGATCGCCGCGTCCGCTCCAGGAGCGAATGATCTGATGCTCAGTGCGGATCTGACCCGGCACTCGCCGCGTCCGCGCCGGAGCGAATGAATTCGCCGCTGCAAATTCGCGAAGTCCGCCTGCGCGTGCCCCGCGGCCACCTGCCCGCGGGGCGGAGCCGCCGCAGTTCGGTCCGCACCATCGCGCACGGCACGTCCCGGTGCCGTGCGCGCTAACGTTTCCCATCATCCAGAGTCCATGTCCAGCACAACCCTGTCCGACGGCGATCTGGCGTCCGCGGCCGCGCCGCTGCGCCACGCCAACCTCACCTTCGCCGCGCGCTACCCCGGCGAGTCCGGCCGGCGCCAGCCGGTGCACGTGGTGTACGGCGGCGCGCAGCTGTTCAGGGCCGAGTCCACGCGCCGCCTGGGCGAGATCGCCGTGCGCGCGCTGGACGAATACGCGCCGGACGCGGCCACGCTGGCGGAAGCGGTGGGGCTGCCCGCCGGCGCGCTGGCGGAGACAGTGTACGGCCGCGTGATGGAGAAGCTGCGCCGCGAGCCGGTGGAGGACTTTCGCATCGATTTCGAGGACGGCTACGGCAACCGGCCCGACGCGGAGGAGGACGCCGACGCCGTGCGCGTGGCCGGCGAGCTGGCGCGCGGAATGGAGGCGGGGACGCTGCCGCCGTTCATCGGCATGCGCGTAAAGCCGCTGAACGAGGAGCTGCGCGGCCGCAGCGTCCGCACGCTGGACCTGCTGCTGACGGCGCTGGTGGCCCAGACGGGCGGGCGGCTGCCGGAGAACTGGGTGGTGACGTTGCCCAAGGTGACGGTGCCGGAGCAGGTCGCCTTCTTCGTCGAAGTGCTGCGGCGGCTGGAGGGCTCGTTGGGGGTGGCGGAGGGGACGCTCAGGTTCGAGCTGATGGTGGAGGTGCCGCAGGCCGTCATCGGCGTGGACGGCCGCTGCGCGCTGCCGGCGTTCCTGGACGCGGCCGGCGGGCGGATGACGGCGGCGCACTTCGGCACCTACGACTACACGGCCGGCGTGGGCGTCACCGCGTCGCAGCAGCGGATGCGCCACCCTGCGTGCGACTACGCGCGGCACGCGATGCAGGTGGCGTTCGCGGGAACGGGCGTGTGGCTCTCGGACGGATCGACCACGGTGATGCCCGTCCCCGTGCACCGCGCCGCGCAGGGCGAGACGCTGACGGCGGAGCAGGCGCGCGAGAACCGCGAGAGCGTGCACCGCGCGTGGCGCATGCACTACGACGACGTGCGGCACTCGCTGGTGCACGGGTTCTACCAGGGGTGGGACCTGCACCCGGCGCAGCTGCCCACGCGCTACGCCGCCGTCTTCGCCTTCTTCCTGGAAGGGCTGGAGCTGGCGGCGCAGCGGCTGCGCAACTTCGTGGAGAAGGCTGCGCAGGCCACGCTGGTGGGCGACGTCTTCGACGATGCCGCCACCGGCCAGGGGCTGCTGAACTACTTTGCCCGCGGCATCAACAGCGGCGCGCTTACCGAGGAAGAGGCGCGGGAGATGACCGGCCTCACCCTGGAGGAGCTGCGCGGCCGCTCCTTCCTCAAGATCCTCCGCAACCGGCAGGGTTGACGGCGCGCGCCGGCGTCCCGCCGTCGGCAACAAGCAGCCGCCCGGAGCACGGCTCCGGCGGGGCTGCTTTCGTCTTTGCCTGGTGGCCGCTACCCGTCGCCCATCAGCATGCCGCGGCCGGGGAGCTCGTCCTCCTCGTCCTCCAGCACCTGGCGGGCAAGTTCGAGGTCGCATTCGCGGACCAGCACGCGGATGCCCCCGATGAAGCCGGCCAGCTCCGGGCGAATGCTGGCCGTGTGCAAGTCGGGGATGAAGGCGTCGATGCCGTGCGCGTCCAGCACAGCCGCGATCACATCAGCCTCGTGCAGCCAGGCGCAGTTGCGCACCACCACCCACTCCTCCGCGCGCAGCATCACCATCCGAGAGTCTCCAGGCTGAAGATGAAAGAGGTGATTGCGAACGATGGAGCGATACCAAGGACTGCGCAACTTTGTGGAGAAGGCCGCGCAGCCCACACTGGTGGGCGACGTCTTCGACGACGCCGCCACCGGCTACGGGCTGCTGAACTAGTTCGCCCGCGGCATCAACAGCGGCGCGCTCACGGAGGAAGAGCGCGGGAGATGACCGGCCTCACCCTGGAAGAGCTGCGCGGCCGCTCGTTCCTCAACATCCTCCGCAACCGGCAGGGATAGCCTGACCCCCTCAGCCCGGGCTTTTCTGCCGGGATCACAGCAATACGTACGCGATTCGCCGATCGGGCCGCCGCTGAGGCCGCGCCGCCTTCCGCACCGGTGACGCGGCCCCGGCCGAAACCCGCCCGGGGCTCCCTGCGTTCATCTGGGGGCGCTTACGCGACCCCGTTCTGGAACGAGCGGCGCGCGCGGTGTTATCATTCGTCCTCTCCCCTGCTTCACCTTCCCAGAGCCCGCCGATGTACGTCGCCCTCTTCAACCTGGCCGCAATCGCCGTCCTGGGCTGGCTGCTGCTCATCCTCTTTCCCGCCTGGAAGGTGACGCGGTGGATCGCCGAGACGGCGGTGTTCCCCGTCTTTCTCGCCATCGTCTACGTCCTGGGCATCGTTCCCCTGCTGATGCAGACCGGGCCGGGGATCATCGCCGACTTCGGCAGGGCGGAGGGGGTAACGCGGCTGCTGGGGAACGGTGACGTCGCGCTGGTGGCGTGGATCCACATCCTGGCGTTCGACCAGGTGGTGGGGATGATGATCTACCGCGAGAACATGCAGCACCGCTACGTGCCGCTCCCCGTGCAGTCCGTGCTGCTGTTCGCCACGCTGATGTTCGGCCCGGTCGGGTTTCTGGGCTACTACGTGCTGCGCGCGTGGAGCCGCGGCCGCCGCGCCGCGCACGAGCACCCCGCGCGGACGGAGCCCCCGGTGCGACAGGTGGCGGCGGCCGGCGCCATCGGGCCGATGCGGACGGCGGCGGCGGGCGCGCTGGCGGTCTTTCGGCGGGAGTGGATGCTGACCGGGACCGGCGTGCTGGGGATCGTCCTGGGCGTGGGGTGCGCGGTCGCGATCGGCGTGCGCGGGACGGAGCTGGTGGGGGCGGAGGGGCACCTGCGCAAGGCGATGGCGTTCGACGTCGCCGTGGGCATCTACCTGCTCAGCCTGGTGCTGCTGGTGCCGCTCGCCCGCTTCTCCACCCGGGGGCTGCGCCGCTGGCGCGTGTGGCTGACCCTGCTGGCGCTGTACGCGTTCGCGGTGGAGAACGTGCAGATCGCGCGCGGCATCGACCCGAGGTTCACCCAGGTGGGATCGGTGCTGGACCAGGCGCTGGGGGGTATCTTCTTCCTTACGGCGATGGGGCTGATCTCCAGCTTCGGCATCCTCGCCTGCAAGATCCTGGCTCGCCGGATGGATGAAGCGGATGGCCCGCTGCTGCTGTCCATCCGCTACGCCGCGGTGGCGACCATGGCGGCGTTTGCCGCGGGGTTCTGGATGAGCGCGGCGAGCGGATCGACGGCCGGGGAGGCGAGCATCCTGCCGCTGCACGCGGTGGGGTTCCACGGCCTGCAGGCGCTGCCGCTCGTCGCGGTGCTGCTCGCCTGGGGCGGCGTGGCGGCGCAGCGCGCGCGCCCGTGGATCCACGCCGCGGGCGCCGCCTGGCTGGCGGCGTGCGCGGCGATCGCGTGGCAGACGGTGGAAGGCCGGCCGCTGACGGAGCTCACCCCCGCCACCGCGGTTGCCGCCGCCTCGCTGCTGGCCTGGGCCGCCATCGCCCCGCTCGCCGCGCGCGCCTGGCTGCGCGGCGGCGACGCGGCCGCCGCACGGGTGCAACCGGTCCCTCACCCCCTCGCGTAGGACCCCCGCCCGCCTCCCCGAGAGAATGAATTCGCCGCTGCAAAGGCGCGAAATCCGCCTGTGCTTACTCGTGGCGGCGGGTTTTGTTGAGCCGCCGGCCACGAGGACTCCGCAGGCAGCCTTCGCGCAATGATGGCTTCGCACGGCGGGGCCTGGATTCGCGTCACCCCTCTCCCGCGCGGTTTGCGGGAGAGGAGCCGGGGGTGAGGGGTCCGCGCGAAGCGCGACGCCGCTTGCGGTTGCCGTTGACACTGCGAGAGCGGCGTGGGAAAGGCGCGTCCCTCCGATAATCCGTTGCCGTTCAAGCAGTTGAAGCCCCGCGCAGTTTGCGGGGCTTTCCGCCGTTGTTGCGGCGGCTTCAGCCGCTCCCCCGTCCGCGCGCGCGGCGGAGGAGCCGGGCGTGATCCCCCGCGCCTCCCGAATGAAAACCGGCAGACCCCCGCATTCCGCGGTTCTCCTATATATTCTTCGCGCGGGCAGTAAACAGGCGAGCACGATACTGGCATAGGCGTCCCGGCAGCGGACCCGGAACGCGCCATCCCGGTGGCGCGGTGCGGGGCCGGAAATCATGGTCACCCCCGGAGAGACGAGATGGACCAGAAGCCTTTCGAGGTGGAAATCACGTTCCGCCAGACCCTTCGCTACGCCGTCCAGGCGACCAACCGCAAGGTCGCCGAGCAGCAGGCCATGCAGCGATGGAAAGTGGGAGATGAGCAATACGTGGTGGGCAGCGACTGCTGCGAGCTGGTGGACGTGCGCACCAATCCGATCCCCTGCGACGAGCGCTGCGAAAAGGACGCCCACGACGCCTACCGCTACCTTCGCGACCGCGAGCTGGTGATCGAGACGCTGGACGAAGACGCCTTCAACCCCACCATCCACGACGCCGTTTCATCCGAAGAAGTGGCCATCCACCTGGGATGGAAACGCCGCGGAGACGGCATCGATGGAACCCCCGACACACCCCGCGCCGCCCGCGCGCTCGACCGCCTGTGCACCGAGCGGCGGGTGGTCTGCTTTACGCGCAGCCGCATGCGCGCCGGCGAAAAGGGGGAGATTCGCCTGTACTGCACACCCCAGCACCTCGCCATGCTCTCGTCGCTCATCCTGGACGAGGAGCTGGCCGGAGCCGCGGCCTGACCGCCGGCCGGTTCCCTTTGTCGTTCTGAGCAGCACGGCGGGCTCGCGGGATCCATCCCGCGGGCCCGCTTCGCATCCCCCCACTCGCGCCGCCCGCATGCCCGCCGACGCAGACCTTCCGCTCTCGCTCCTGCGCCGCCTGCTGCTGTTCGCCCTGGTGGTGGGCGCGCTGCTCGGCGCCGTGGTGCTCTACCTGGAGTGGAAGGGCCACGCGCCCGAAGAGATCGCGGAGTTGATGGGCGAGGGGGGCGAGAAGGTGCTGCGGCAGCCCATGCGCGCCGCCCGCGGCGCCCCCCGCGTGATCGTGTTCGCGCTGGACGGCGTGGGCGACGGCGAGCTGCGCCGCGGCATCGCTTCCGGGGGGATGCCGCGGGTGGCCGCGCTGCTGGGCCGCGAGACGGAGCCCCGGCTGTACGAGCACGGCTGGGCGGTGCCCGGGGTGCTGAGCATCCTCCCCTCCACCACCTACGCGGCCTGGGCGTCGACGTTCACCGGCCACCCCGCCGCGCGCACCGGCATCCCGGGAAACGAGTGGTTCGCGCGCGAAGAGATGCGCTTCTACGCGCCCGCGCCGGTGACGGTGACGGAGCACGAGCAGGCGCTGGAGGTGTTCAGCGACCAGCTGATGGGGCGGGTGCTGCGCGCGCCCACGGTGTACGAGCGCGCCGGCGTGCGCGCCTACGTCTCGCTGCAGGCGTTCCACCGCGGCGCCGACCTGCTCACCGTTCCCATGCCCTCCGCGTACGGCCGGATGGTCACGGCGGTGGCAAAGGGGGCCGTGGATGGCGAGACGGTGGGGCAGCAGGTGTACGAGGAGCTGGACGCCGAGGCGGTGGAGAGCCTGGGGGAGAGCATCGGGCGGCACGGCGTGGCGGACCTGCAGGTGGTGTACTTTCCCGGCGTGGACCTGTACACGCACGTGGCCGCCGATCCCCTGCGCGACCAGATGCGCTACCTGCGCGAGGTGATCGACCCCGCCGTGGGCCAGGTGCTGGACGCGTACCGCAAGGCCGGCGCCCTGGAGGGCACCTGGGTGATGTTCGTCGCGGACCACGGCCACACCCCCGTGCTCCCGGACGACCGGCACGCGCTGGGGACGGATGGGGCCGACGAGCCGCCGGCGGTGCTGCGGCAGGCCGGCTTTCGCGTGCGCCCCTTCCGCATCGAGCTGGATCCCGCGGAGCAGGACTTTCAGGCCGCCGTCGCCTACCAGGGCGCGTTCGCGTACGTGTACCTGGCCGACCGCTCTACCTGCGCGCGCCCCGGCACCCGCTGCGCGTGGAGCCGCCCCCCGCGGCTGGAGGCGGACGTGTTCCCGGTGGCGCACGCGTTCTACCAGGCCTCGCGTACCGGCGCCGGCGTCCCCGCGCTGCGCGGCACCCTCGACCTGGTCTTCGCGCGCCCGCCCACGGCGCCGGGGGCGGACGCCCTGCCGTTCCAGGTGTGGAATGGGCGGCGGCTGGTGCCCGTCGCGGAGTACCTGGCCGCCAACCCGCGTCCGGAGCTGCTGGATCTGGAGCGGCGCCTGGAGGGGCTGGCGGCCGGCCCCCACGGCCACCGCGCCGGCGACGTGCTGCTGCTGGCGCGGACGGGGATGGAGCTGCCCATCGAGCAGCGCTTCTACTTCTCCAGCCAGTACCACTCCTGGCACGGCAGCCCTACCCTGCAGGACAGCGAGATCCCGCTCCTGGTGGCGCAGGCGGGCACCCCCGGCACCGCCATCCGGGACCGGGTGCGCCGCGCCGCCGGCGACCGCCCCGACCAGCTGAGCATCACCCCCGTCATCCTCGACCTGCTGGCCCGCAGGTAGTCCTCGCCCGCTCGTTCAACTGCGCTTTTCATCCCACCCGGGCGCCGACCTCCGGCCAGCGAACGCGAAACTGTCATTCCGAAGGAGGCGTGCGGTCTCCGGCGGTGCTGGATCTTCAGTGAGGAATCTACTCACCCGTGCTGGTGCTCAGTCCTTCGGAGGCGCCCCGCCCGGAGTCCCTTTTGATTCAGGGAGCACACCCACAGGTCGAAGTGCGCCGATCCGGCGCGCACGATGCGGACGATAGCGCAGTTCAACCTCCTCCAGGGTTTTTGGGGGAGGTGCGAGCCTGAGCGAGCGGAGGGGGCGCGGCGCCGATCCGGCCCATACTGCTGCAGGTCCTCCCGCGGCGGGCCACAGGAGCTATGCTGCTGCCGCGCGTGGGTTTACGCGCTAATGCAACCATCATCCCCGCCCCTTGAGCGGGAACAGGGTTTGCGACAGATTACAGGCGTGTGGGGAGTAGCCCGCCGGCGCGGACGGGGCAGCGATGCCCGGGCCGATGCCGGACCGGCCGCCGTCAATACGGGGCACGCGCCCCCGGCGGCCGGAGGAGATTCCGGGGCGAGACCACTGCGGACGCGTGCGCGCCGCAGGGGCTCGCCCATTTGCGCGCACGCGCCCCGCGTGGAAACCTGAAGGGGGAAGGACGGCGGATGACGTTACTTGCAATCCTGGCGGTGTTGACGGCGGTCGCGGCCGGCGTGTGGGCGCTGACGCGAATGGCGCTGCGCCACGGCCACCTGCTGGCGCTGCGCGAGCCCGGTGGCGGAACCACGCTGTACGAGCGCGGCGCCAACGGCCGGTACGCGTGGCTGCCGGCGGTGGGGCTGCCCGCGGCGCTGCGGCGGTTCGTCTGCGGGGTGCGGGCGGCGGTGCGGGTGCGCGCGCGCCGTCCGCGGCACGGGGAACGCTGAAAAGACAGATCCACGGAAAGGAGGGTGCGATGAGCAACTTCAAGGTCTTTGCGCTGATGGCGGGAATGACCGCGCTGTTCGGCGCGGTGGGCGGCCTGATCGGCGGACAGGGCGGGATGGTGCTGGCCCTGGTGTTCGCCGCCGTGATGAACGTGGTGATGTACTGGGCGTCCGCGGGAATGGTGCTGAAGATGTACCGCGCCCGCACGCTGACGCGCGACGAGGCGCCGCAGCTGTACGACATGGTGGACCGCCTGCGCCAGCGCGCCGGGCTGCCCATGCCCACGCTGGCCATTGCCCCGCACGCCCAGCCGAACGCCTTTGCCACCGGGCGCGACTACGACCACGCGGTGGTGTGCGTGACGCAGGGGCTGCTGGACCTGGTGCCCCAGGACGAGCTGGAGGGGGTGATCGCGCACGAGCTGGCGCACATCAAGAACCGCGACATGCTGCTGCAGACGGTCACGGCCACGCTGGCCGGCGCCATCACCAACCTGGCCCACTTCGGGCTGTTCTTCGGCGGCGGGGACGACGACAACAACCCGCTGGCCCTCATCGGGATGGCGATCCTGGCGCCGATCGCGGCCATGGTCATCCAGATGGCCATCAGCCGGCAGCGCGAGTTCAAGGCCGACGCAGTGGGCGCCCAGATCAGCGGCCGCCCCATCGGGCTGGCCAACGCGCTGCGGCGGCTGGAGGCCGGCGCGCGCGCCGTGCCCATGGCCGTGAGCCCCGCGGCCGCGCCGCTGGCGCAGGTGAACCCGCTGGCGGCGCACGGCGGCGGCGTCCGCAAGCTGTTCAGCACGCACCCGCCCACCGAAGAGCGCGTCGCGCGGCTGGAGGCGCTGGCGAGCGGGGCGCGCCTGGCCGCGTAGCCGGCGAGGCTTGCGAGAGGGGCACAGGCGCGGAGAGAGGGATCCCGATCCCTCTCTCCGCGCTTTCTTTTGCTACGTACTCGGCAAGGGAACTGGCATCCGGTGGAGGCGCCGCCATGATGCGTTTGGGGAGACCCGCCCGGAAATGCCGTACCCACGTCACGTAGCCACCGTTGCGAAATGACCCAGGTTCATCTATGCTGATGACCCTCAGTCACTCACTCGAGGATGGTGGCCGATGCGCAGGGCACGGAGCGACCAGGACAAGCAGGAGCGGCGCAGGGCGATCCTCACCACGGCGTGGAGGATGTACACGCGCGATCCGTCGTTCGCGGGGTTCACCATGGATGCACTGGCGAAGGAGGCGGGGGTCGCCAAGGGCACGCTGTACCTGTACTTCCGCACGAAGGAGGAGCTGTTCCTGACGCTGCTGGAAAGCGGCTTCGATGCCTGGTTCGACGTGATCGATGCCCGGCTGGACGAGGGCGGCGACGCGGAATTGACCCCGGATGACGCGGCCCAGGTGGTGGTGCGCTCCATCCGCGGGCGCGAGGCGCTGGCGCGGCTGCTGAGCATTCTGCCGACCATCGTGGAGCACAACGTAGAGTACGACGCGGCGCTGCGCTTCAAGCGGCAGGTGATGCGCCGCGCGGACGTCACCGGGCACCGGCTGGAGGCACGCCTCCCGTTTCTGCGCGCGGGCGAGGGCGCGCGCTTTCTGGTGCACCTGCACGCGCTGGTGATCGGGGTGTGGCAGCTGGCGGAGCCCAGCCCCGTCATCCGGCGGGTGATGGAAACGCCGGAGCTGGCGCCGGCGCGCGTGGACTTCGAGGAGGATCTCCGCTTTCTGCTCGTCACGCTGCTGGCGGGGATGCGGACGGCGGCGGCGGAGCGCGCGGAATCCTGAGCGTGGCTGCGAAGCACCTGGGATGTTTGCCAGCCGCCATTGATACGCGTGGAAGCACGCGTCTTGCTCCCCCGTGGTGCCGGCCGGCGGGCGCAACCGGCACCAGACAGGGGGAGCATCGTTGGTGGAAGAAAGGGACATCGTGGTGATCGGGGCATCGGCCGGGGGCGTGGAGGCCGTGGCGGCGCTGGTGGAGGCGCTGCCGCGGGACCTGTCGGCCGCCGTCTTCATCGTGGTCCACTTTCCCCCGCACTCCACCAGCGTCCTGCCGCGCATCATCACGCGCCGCGGGGGGATGACGGCCATGCACCCGGAGGACGGCACGCCCATCGAGCTGGGGTGCGTGTACGTGGCACCCCCCGACCGGCACCTGATCGTGGAGCAGGGGCACGTGCGGCTGGTGCGCGGCCCACGCGAGAACGGCGCGCGCCCCGCGCTGGACCCGCTGTTCCGCAGCGCCGCGCGGGCGTACGGGGCGCGGGTGATCGGCGTGGTGCTTACCGGCAACCTGGACGACGGCACCGCCGGCTTGATGGCGGTGAAGTCCGCCGGCGGGCTGGCCGTGGTGCAGCACCCCGACGACGCGCTGTACGCGGGGATGCCCAGCAGCGCCCTGAGGCACGTGCAGGCGGACCACGTGGCGCCGCTGGGCGAGATCCCCGCCATCCTGGTGCAGCGGGTGGGGGAGCAGGTAGAGCAGAAAGGAGCCGGAGCCGTGGCACGCCAGCAGAACCGGGAGGTGGAGGTTTCGGAGATGAACCCCGCCGCGCTGGAGGCGCCGCGCGACGGTGCCCCCTCCGGCTACGTGTGCCCCGAGTGCACCGGCGCGCTGTGGGAAACGGACGAGGGGGGGCTCCCCCGCTTTCGCTGCCGGGTGGGGCACGCCTACTCCTTCGAGAGCCTGCTGGCGGAGCAGGGATCGGCCATGGACGCCGCCCTGTGGGCCGCCTACCGGGCGCTGGAGGAGCGCGCCGCGCTCACGGCGCGGATGGGCGCACGCATGAAGGAGCGCGGGCAGGCGTCGCTGGCCCTGCGGTACCAGGAGCAGACCACCGAAACCCTGCAGCGCGCCGAGCTCATCCGGCGGGTGCTGCTGATGGGGACGAACGAGATCCCCGTGCTGGAAAACGGCCCGGCGGCCCAGAACGTCGCGGACTGATACCAGATCCTCCCGTCCTCGCCCTTTCCCCTCCGTCCTCCGAGTGAAACTTACGTTCGGTCGCGGTGCACACGAAAACGGGATTTCGGCATCTGGCGGCCGCTCTCGCAGCGGGTGGGAGCCGCGGGCCGAACACGGATTGCCGAGGATCGGCCGTCGTGCCGGAGCGGCCGCAACTCCTGTACCGGGAAGGCGGGTAGTGCTGGATGCACGGGGTGCGACGGCCGGAGGCGGACCGCATGGGGATCGGCAGGATCCAGGCGTCCCCGGGCAGCGAGAATGCTGCCGGCGAGGGGACGGGATCCGCATTTTATTCGAAGGGCAAGGATCAAGGTGGCGTGCCGGGAGCCCGCCGGGGCACATCATCCCACCTGATCGCGATCCGTAAGAGGCCGCCCCGCTGGACGCTGGACAACAGAGTGGATAAGTCCGGCTCGTTACCACGCACAAAAGGCAGAGGCACGGAGGAAACTCCCCCGTGCCTCCGCGCAACTGGATGAGCCGTCGCGCTACAGGAGCGCGCGCTGCGCCCGCAGGTTGCGCTGGATGAGGACCGCCGCCAGCTCCCGCGCGTGCGCGGCGGAGAACGCCGGCGAGACCGGGGCCAGCAGGCGCAGCGAGCGGCCGACCCGCTGCTGCGCGGCACGCGTCATCAGCACCGGCTCGGACGGGTCCAGCGCGGCCACGGCGTCGGCGTCGTCGGCCAGCACCACGCGCAGGCGCTCGCCCCCGGCCAGGCAGCGCAGGCGGTCGCCGTAGCGCGCATCCGCCACCACCGCCGTCAGGCTACCGGCGCGCAGCCGCGCCTCCGCCGCCGTCACCAGCTCCGGGTCCGCGTCCAGCACCACCACCGGGGTGCCCGACGCCTGCGCGGCCGCGTTCACCGCGTGCGCGTGAAAGGGGGTGGTCACCACCACGTCCGCCTCGCGCAGCGCCGCGCCCAGGGCGTCGCGCCTGGCGTCCGGCGCCGCCGCCAGAACGCGCTGCGTGTCGAACCCCCATTGCCCGTTCAGCTCCGCCGCCAGCGACGCCAGCCCGTCCTCGGTGCCGTCCACGCACAGGCACCGCACCGGCGCCTGCGCCGTCCACCGGCGCAGCAGCTCCGGCAGCTGCGTCACCTTTACCTGCAGCGCCGCCGCCTGTCCGATCACCCCGGCCAGCCACGCCGCCGTCTCGGACGACGGCATCTCAGGCGCCTGGGGCCCGGCACCCACCAGCACCCCGTGCCGGTTGCGCACCTCCACCACCCCTTCCCCGGAAAGCCGGCGGTACGCCGCGCTCACGCAGCGGTGGTCCTCGCCGGTGGAGCGCGACACCTCGCGGATGCTGGGCAGGCGGTCGCCGGGGCGCAGGTGGCCCAGGAAGATCCCCGCCGCGATCCCCGTGCGCATGCGGTCGGCCAGGTCGCCGCCGCCCTGCAGCAGCACCCGCCGCATCTCGGCGTCGTTCCACCCCGGGCGCGCAAACCCGGCGGCCGGGGCGTCGTCCGCGGCCGGCGACAGGGCCAGGACGATGCCGCGCGGATCGCCGGCCCCGTCCGCCAGCCGCGCCGCGTCCACCAGCACGGGCAGTTCGCGCCCGTCGCGGGTGCCCGCGGCAACCGTCAGCCGCGCGGGCTCGCCGTCCGCGGCCTCGAGCGCCGCCCCCA
>JAHWJJ010000416.1 GCA_019348475.1 Gemmatimonadota bacterium
TGGCGCCCTCGCCCGGCTCGCCGGCGACGTCCAGGTCGCCGCCCAGCAGGC
Organism: Gemmatimonadota bacterium; assembly: GCA_019348475.1. GTDB lineage: Bacteria > Gemmatimonadota > Gemmatimonadetes > Longimicrobiales > Longimicrobiaceae > Longimicrobium. The sequence continues at coordinate 52 of JAHWJJ010000416.1, forward strand.
GGGCCACGCGCCGGCTGATCGCCAGCCCCAGGCCGTGCCCCTGGATCTGCGTGGCGTCGTGCAGCCGCGTGAACTCGTCGAAGATGGTCTCGCGGTGCTCGGGCGGAATGCCCGGGCCGGTGTCGGTCACGTGCACCACGGCCCAGGTGCCGGGGCGGCGGGCGCCGCCGTCCGCCTGCTCCGCCCGGACGGTGATGCGCCCGGGCGGCGGCGTGTACTTGACGGCGTTCGAGAGCAGGTTCCCCAGCACCTGCCGCACGCGCGCGGGGTCCGTGTGCACGGGGATCGGGCGCGGGGGCGGCGGGCATTCCAGCGCGTGGCCGGCGGCGCGCGCGGCGGCGCGGTGGTCCTCCGCGGCCTCGCTGGCGATGCTCCCCAGCTCCGCCGGCACACGCTCCACGTGCAGGCCGCCGCTGTCGGCGCGCGCCACGTCCAGCAGGTCCGCCAGGATGGCCAGCGCGCCGTCGATGGACCGGCGGATCCCGTCCACGAACGCCGCCTGCTCCGGGGTCAGCTCCCCCCGCACCCCGGCCTGCAGCAGCTCCGCGTAGCCGCGCGCGGCGCCCAGCGGGTTCTTTACGTCGTGGCTCACCCCCCGCAGCAGGTGCGAGCGGGCTTCCGTCGCCCGCGCCGTCTCGGCCAGCGCGCGCTCCGCCTCTTCGCTGCGCAGCGTGGCGACCGTCGCCAGCTGCCGCACGCGGGCGGAGAGCCACGCGACCGAGGTCGCGGCCAGCAGCGCCATGATTCCGAGCCCCACCATTACCCGCAGCGCGAAGCGCTCCGTGCGCCGGACGGCGTCGCGGCTGCGCCGCGCCTCGCGCACCAGCGCCGCGTCCAGCCGGTTGCCGGCGGCCAGTGCCTGGTCCACGGCCCGCAGCTCGGCCCGCGCAGTGGCCAGCGCGGCCCGGACCGAGGCGGGCTCCTCGCCCGGCGCCGGGAACGCCACCTGCGCCCGCCACTGCGCCGCCGCCGCGTCGAAGCGGCGAAAGTCGCGCAGCACCTCGCCCCCCAGCTTCTCCGCGTAGATCCGGAGCTGCGGCAGCTGCGCCTGCTCGTCCAGGCGCGCCTCGCGAAAGGCTTCGGCCGCCTCGGGGGCGCCGGTGGTGGAGACCAGCAGCAGCGCCGTGGCCTCGCGCGCCAGGTCCAGCTGTACCCGCCGCACCAGCGTCCGCGCCGGGTCCGCGACCTCCTCCACCCGCTCGCGGCGCTCGGCCACGTAGCGCTGCAGCAGCAGGGGACCGATCACCAGGGCGGCCAGCGCCAGGAGCACGAAGGCGCTGGCGACGCTGCCCACCCAGGCGGGCGGCGGGGCGGCGCGGCGGCGCGAAGGGGAGGGGGTGGAGTGCTGGGCCATGCCCCCGGGCCGGGTCAAGGATCGCGCCACCCGCGGCCGGCGGCGGGGCGCGGCCGGACGCGGGATGGCGGGCCCGCCGCGGCGGAATGCGAGAGGCGCCGTTGTGCGCTGCGGCGGATTGTTTTATCCTCCGTCCCGTCCCCACTCCGCGCACTTCCACTTCCGCACGCTCCGGATGTCCCCTGCCGCAAGGTCCAGGTCCAAGGGCCCCAAACGCAAGCGCAGGCCGTCTCCGCAGCGGCTGCGCAGGCTGCTGGCGACCGAGTGGGGCCTGTGGGACCGCGGCCTGGTCCGGGTGGCGGGGGTGGACGAGGTGGGGCGCGGCCCGCTGGCGGGGCCGGTGCTGGCCGCGGCCGTCATCCTGCCGCGCGAGACGTGGATCGACGGGGTGGACGACAGCAAGCGGCTGAACGCGGACCGCCGGCTGGACCTGTACCGCAAGATCCTGGACACGGCGCTGGTGTGGGGCGTGGGCGCCGCGTCCGCGCGCGAGATCGACCGCGTCAACATCCGCCGGGCCACGGCGCTCGCCATGCAGCGGGCCATCGCGCGGCTGGGTGACGTGGACCACCTGCTGGTGGACGGGCTGTCGGTGCCGGAGCTGGGGACGGAAACGCACACGGCCATCGTGGGCGGCGACGGCTGCGTGCACTGCATCTCGGCCGCGTCCATCGTCGCCAAGGTGACGCGCGACCGGCTGATGGCGCGGCTGGCGGCGCGATACCCGCAGTACGGGTGGGAGCGCAACATGGGGTACGGCACCCCGGAGCACCTGGAGGCGCTGGACCGGCTGGGCCCCACGCCCCACCACCGCCGGTCGTTCCAGCCGTGCCAGCTGGACCTGGTGAACGCGCTGATGGCCGGGCCGGCCGGCGTGGGCCCCGATCCCTTTCTGGAGAGCTGAATGCACACGGAGCACCTGCAGAACCTGAAGCCTTCGTGGGTGCTGTTCGGATGGTTCGTCAGCGTGGCCGTGGTTTCGCTCATCGCGCTGGTGCTGGCGGCGCTGGGGCTGGCGGACCCCGACGCCTCCGCGGTGGGCGTCTGGGGCGTGGCGGCGATCGGGATCGGGTTCTTCCTGGGCGGGCTGGTCACTGGCGCGCGGGTGGGGGCCGCGCCCATCCTGCACGGCGTGTCGATGGGGATCGTCTCGCTCCTGGTCTGGTTCTTCGCCAACCTGGCCTTCGGCGAAACGCTGGACGCCACCACGTGGAGGGCGGCCGGGGCCCCCGCGCTGTACGCCGGCCTGCTGATCCTGCAGATGGCGGCGGCCGCCCTGGGCGCCCGCTACGGATCGCGCCAGCAGCGCCGCGCGACCGCCGGCGTCTGACCGCCGGCCGTGGATGCGGCACGCGCCTCGCCGGAGCCTCCGGCGAGGCGCTTCGTTCGGCGGATTGCTGGCGTGCAGCCGTCCCGCCCGCGTGTCGATGGAGTGGATGGGGCACGAACCGCCGCCTGGGGCGTACCAGACGCCGAGCCGCGCCGCCATCCGTTTACGGCGGATCTCGATGCGCGCACCTGCTTTGGGAAGGATGAGCTGGATGAAATCGCCGCTGCGCGACAAGGACGAGTTCGATTCGCACTACGAAGACCGCGTGCAGGCGCCGGTGCGCGCCCGCGGCACGCTCCCGGCCGCGGGCGTGTACCTGGCCGGCGGGCGCTACCACGTGGCCGCGCCTCACACCCCCGCCGAGCGCCGCCTGCTGGAAGCCGGCGCCCTGCTGGTGGCGAGCGTGAGCTTCGACGGAGCGCAGGTGGCCGCGCTGACCGGCGGCGCCGCCCGCGACGTGCGGCTGGCGGAGCTGGTGCCCGTCCCGGCGCGCGCCGTGGTCCGCGACGCGGAGCCCGAGCCGAGCGTGAACTGAACCGTCGACGGTCGAACCTCTGGGCGGCTCCGAGCCCCGTCCCGGCCAGCGCAAGCCAGCCAGGGACGGGGCTTTTCCGTTCCGTTTGGCAGAACCCGAGGTACCGCATGCGCGGCAAGGATGCCCGCCGGCGCACCGGCCGGGCGTCGGGATCCGCTGCGCCTGGCGCCCTGGCGGGACAGGGGCCGGGCGCCGCCGCCGGCCCTTCCGCCGGAGGCGCACGGGGCGCGGGCCGGCGCCGCGCCGGACGCGCGGAGTGCGCCGGTTGACGGCGGACGGGCGAACCGGCATCTTATCGCGCTTTCGTGCCGCTTTCCGGCACCCGGAGCGGCGAACCCGCTCGATCGTTCGCGGCAGATCCACCGGACCCAGGTCCGCGGGCCCGCCGCGAGCGTGTCCTTTTGTCATTGCGCTCAAACCGTTCACATGCCTCCGATCGCTTACGCCATCCCCGTGTTCGGGGTGCTGGCCCTGCTGTACACCCTGTGGCGCTCCGCCTGGGTTACGCGGCAGGACGCCGGCAACGAGCGCATGAGCAGCATTGCCGGCCACATCGCCGACGGCGCGCTCGCGTTCCTGAAGGCCGAGTACAGGGTGCTCGCCGCGTTCGCCGTGATCGCCTGCCTTTTCCTGGGCTACCTCAGCCTGTCGGACGAGCGGTCGCACCCCGCCATCATCGGCGCCTTCCTGGTGGGCGCGCTGTTCTCGGCGCTGGCCGGCTTCATCGGCATGCGCATCGCCACCAGGGCCAACGTGCGCACGGCGCAGGCGGCGCGCAGCAGCCTTTCGAAGGCGCTGGACGTGTCGTTCGCGGGCGGGTCGGTGATGGGGATGGGCGTGGCCGGCCTGGCGGTGCTGGGGCTGGGATCGCTCTTCATCCTGTTCTACTACATGTTCGCCGAGGGCTACGGCGCCAACAGCCTGGAGATGGAGCGGGCGCTGGAGGTGCTCACCGGCTTCTCGCTGGGCGCCGAGAGCA
>JAHWJJ010000417.1 GCA_019348475.1 Gemmatimonadota bacterium
CTTTCGCACTTTCGCACTTTCGCACTTTCGCACTTTCGCACTTTCGCACTCCCGCGGTCCCGCACTCCCCTCACCCCTGCTCCGGCTTGGGCTCGCGCATCATCAGCTGCTCGATGGCGTCGCGGGCGCTCAGGCCCTCGAAGAGCAGCGCGTAGACGGCGTCCACGATCGGCATCTCCACCCCCGTTCGGCGCGCAAGGTCGCGGGTGCTGCGGGCGGTGCGCACCCCCTCGGCCACCATCACCATCCCGCCCAGGATCTCGTCCAGCGAGCGCCCCTTCCCCAGCTCCACGCCCACGGTGCGGTTGCGGCTCAGCCCGCCCATCGAGGTCAGGATCAGGTCGCCGATCCCGGCCAGCCCGGCCAGCGTGCGCGGGTCCGCGCCCAGCGCCGTGCCCAGGCGCATGATCTCCGCCAGCCCCCGGGTGATGAGCGCCGCCTGCGTGTTGAACCCGTATCCCAGCCCCTCCACCACCCCGGCGGCGATGGCGATCACGTTCTTTACCGATCCGCCCAGCTCCACCCCGCGCACGTCGGCGCTGGTGTACACGCGAAAGTACGGCGTCTGAAAGGCGGCCTGCGCGCGCACCGCCGCCTCCGCGTCGTCCGACGCCATCGTCACCGCGGTGGGGTAGCGCAGCCCCACCTCGCGCGCGAAGCTGGGGCCGCTGAGAAAGCAGGCCGTGCGGCTGGCGGACGGGGGGAGCACGTCCGCCAGCACCCCGTCCATCGTCTTGAGCGATTCGTTCTCGATCCCCTTGCTGGCGCTCACCACCAGCGCGCCAGGCTCCAGGTGCTCCGCCGCCTGCGCCATCACCTGCCGGACCACGTGGCTGGGGGAGACGGAGACCACCAGGTCCGCGCCCCGCAGCGCCGCCGCCATGTCGGGGGTGGCGCGGAGGGATGGATGCAGCTCGATGCCGTCCAGGTACTTGCGGTTGGCGTGCGCCTGGTTGATGTCGTCGGCCACGTCCTGCTCGTAGCTCCAGACCACCGTCTCCGTCCCCTTGTCCGCCAGCAGGTTGGCCAGCGCCGTCCCCCAGCTTCCCGCCCCGATCACCGCCGCGCGCGCCGTCATTCCGGAGTCTCCGCGTCCGCCGTCACCGCAGCCGCGGCCACCGTGGCCTCCGGCTCCTTCCTGGCCCCGAACCGCGGCTCCGTCCCCTGCAGGATGCGCCCGATGTTGCTGCGGTGGGCGAAGACCACGAACGCCACGATCGCCATCCCCAGGAATCGCACCTCGTCCCGCGTTGGCACCGCCCAGACGAGGATGCCCACCGTCAGCGCCGCCAGGATGCTGGCCGCGGAGACCATCCGCATGCCCTTGAGCACCGCCAGCCACACGCCGAACCCGGCCAGCAGCGGCACCGGCGCCAGCGCGCCGAACACCCCGGCGCTGGTCGCCACCCCCTTGCCGCCGCGGAAGCGCATGTAGATCGAGAAGACGTGCCCCACGATGGCCGCCGCGCCGTACGCCAGCTCCCACCGCCAGTCACCGCTGCCGTCCCACTGGCTGAAGGCGACCACCGGAAAGGTGCCCTTGACCACGTCGAACAGCATCACCGGCGCGGCGACCTTTGCCCCCAGCACGCGAAAGGTGTTGGTGGCGCCCAGGTTGCCGCTGCCGTGCTCGCGCAGGTCGATCCCCCTGGCCAGCCGCCCCGCCACGTAGCTGGCGGGGATGGCGCCCAGCAGGTACGAGGCGGCGACGAGCAGCCAGGGGCTCACGCGTCCTCCTCCGCGTCCCACCCCTCCTCGAACGCGTCGTCGCCGAAGTCCTCGTCGAACTCGCCGTCCAGGCCGCCGTCGCCGCGCACGTACTGCACCTCCACCTCGTCCTCCTCCCCCTGCCCCACCGGCTGCGGCGTCCCCTGCTTCTTGCGGGGGCGCCCCTCGGTGTCTTCGCGCCGGCGCAGGCGCAGGATCAGCGGCGAGCCGGTGAACCCCCACGCTTCGCGAAAGCCGCGCATCAGGTAGCGCTCATAGCTTTCGGGCACCCCCTCCGGCTGCGTGCACCAGAGGACGAAGACGGGCGGCTCGGTGGCCACCTGCGTGCCGTACTGAAAGCGGACGGGACGGCCGTGGTGCGACGGGGCCTTGGTGCGCATCACCAGCGCGCGCAGCACGTCGTTGACCTGGTGCGTGGGAATGCGGCGCTGGCGCTGCTCCTGCACCTCGAGGATCAGCTCCAGCACCTTGTTCACCCGCTGCCCCGTCTTGACGCTGGTGAACAGGATGGGGACCCAGTGCAGGTAGGGCGCGCGGTCGCGGATCTCCTTTTCGTACCGCGGCGCCGTCATCGTCTCCTTTTCCACCAGGTCCCACTTGTTGGCGATGACGATGAGCCCCTTGCCGCTGTCCCACGCCTTTTCGGCGATCTTCAGGTCCTGCACGGCGATGGGCTCGGTGGCGTCGATCATCAGCACGCACACGTCCGAGCGGTCGATCGCGCGCTCGGTGCGGATGGAGCTGTAGAACTCCACCCCCTGGTCGATCTTCGCCTGGCGCCGCAGCCCGGCCGTATCGACGAAGATGAAGGTGCGGCCGTGGTACTTCATGGGCGTGTCGATGGCGTCGCGCGTGGTCCCCGCCACGTCGCTGACCACGAGCCGCTCCTCGCCCAGCAGCCGGTTGACGAAGGAAGACTTGCCCACGTTGGGCCGGCCGATGACGGCCACGCGCAGCGCCTCGTCTTCCTCTTCCGTCCCCTCGGGAAGCTGCCAGACGATCTGGTCCAGCACGTCGCCGCTCCCCTTGCCGCTGGTGCTGCTGACGGGAAAGGGCTCGCCCAGCCCCAGGTCCCAGAACTCGTGGTGTCCGGTGGCGGTGGGGGCGCCCAGGTTGTCCATCTTGTTGACCAGCAGCAGGGCGGGCTTCTGCGTTTTGCGCAGGTGCTCGGCGATGGCGTAGTCCAGCGGGTGCGGCCCGGATTTGCCGTCCACCAGCAGGACCAGCACGTCGGCCTCGCCGATGGCGGTGAGCACCTGGTCGCGGATCAGGCGGTCCATGGGCTCGTCGCTCCCCTCGACCATGCCGCCGGTGTCCACCAGGTAGAACTCGCGGCCGTTCCACTCCGCGCGGGCGTAATTGCGGTCGCGGGTCACGCCCGGCCGGTCCTCGACGATGGCGATGCGTTCGCCCAGGACGCGGTTGAAGAAGGTGCTCTTGCCGACGTTCGGCCGCCCCACGACGGCCACCACGGGTAGCTTCACGGATCTGCTTGGTCTATCGGATGATGCGTCCGATCCAGACTCCCCGTCCGGCCGGGCACTATAGAACTGGAGTCGGAGCTCGACCTCGGCACCGGGCCAAACGAATCGAGCGGCCCCGGCAGCGCCGGCGGCCGCTCGCGGCAGGCGGACGCGCACAGTGTAGCTTCCCGTGATCGCCCGGGCCGAATATGCCCGCCCGGCGCGGACGCGTCAACAAACCCGCCCCACCAGGAGCCCACTCACGCACTTTCGCACTTTCGCACTTTCGCACTCCCCCACTCCCCCACTCACACCTCCACCATCCCCTCATCCCCCGAGAGCGAAGCGCCGCACGAGGCGCACCGGGTGGCGCCGGGCTCGTGCACGTCGCCGCAGCTGGGGCAGGCGAAGGTGACTTCGCCGTCGGGGTTGGTGTACGCCTGCACCAGGTTCATCGCGTCCTCGAACTCCCACACCGGCGCAAGCACACGCAGAATGCTGAGCTCGCCGATGTCCACCGGGAACGCGTGGTCGTCCCGCTGCGAGTAGAGTTGCGCGTCGATCCCCTCGGCCTGCAGGTTCTGGACGATCAGGTTGGCTTCCGTCTCGTCCCCGGACGTGTAGACCTGGGCCCACCCTTCGATGATGGGGACGTGCGCGTGCAGGTCGCAGAGCGCGGCGCGTTTGCCCGGGTCGCCGTCGCAGACGGTGCGTCCGCACAGCACGCAGCGGAACGAGGCGTTGCGCGACGGGTCGTCGTCGCAGGGCACGGGCGCGCGCAGAAAGCCGCACGACGGGCATGCGTCGCCGCCGGTGTATTCGGCGCCGCAGCGGGGACAGGTGAACGTGGCTTCGGGGGCTTCGACGGACAAGATAGGCTCCGGACTGGTCTGGCCGCGGCAGGACCGCGCGGGTTTGGCATCGGTTGCGGCCGGGAGGAAGCGCAAGAAGCGTGCAGGATACAGGGGCGGGGGGTGAAGGGGTGAACGGGTGAAGGGGTGAAGGGGTGAAGGGGTGAAGGGGTGAAGGGGTGAA
>JAHWJJ010000418.1 GCA_019348475.1 Gemmatimonadota bacterium
AGGAGGTGGAGAACGGGATGCGCGAGGCCGCCGAGGAGATCCTGTACGAGCTGGGCGTCCACGGCGTGCACCCCGAGATCGTGAAGGTGCTGGGGCGCCTGAAGTTCCGCACCTCCTACGGGCAGAACCAGCTGCTGCACGCCAAGGAGGTCGCCATCCTGGCCGGCAACATGGCGGCGGAGATGGGCTTCGACGCCACCATGGCCAAGCGGATGGGGCTGCTGCACGACGTGGGGAAGGGGATGACCCACGAGCACGAGGGCACCCACGTGGAGCTGGGCTACAACCTCTGCAAGAAGTACAACGAGCCGCCGCAGGTGCTGAACGCCATCAAGGCGCACCACGACGAGGAGCCGCACCTGTACCCCGAGAGCTTTCTGGTCACCGCGGGCGACGCCATCAGCGGCTCGCGGCCGGGGGCGCGGCGCGAGATGTTCGAGACGTACGTCAAGCGCCTGGAGAAGCTGGAGGAGATCGCGACCTCGTTCCCCGGCGTGGAGCGCTGCTTCGCCATCCAGGCGGGCCGCGAGCTGCGCGTGCTGGTGACCCCCGAAGCGGTTTCGGACGAGGAGATGACGCAGCTGAGCGAGGACACGGCGCGGCGCATCGAGGCCGAGCTGCAGTACCCGGGGCAGATCAAGGTGGTGGTGATCCGCGAGACGCGAGCGGTGGACTTCGCGCGCTGACCCGCTCGCGGCAGGATGGAGCCCGCGCCTCCGGATCCGGGGGCGTGGGCTTTTTTCCGCCGCTGGTCCGCTGGACGGGCCGCGCTGGTTCGGATTATCTTCGGCGCGGGTCGCGCGGGCGGGTCGCGCGGGCGGGTGCGAGGGTGTATCCTTCGCGCGCGCGGGCCCTCTCCCCCGACCGGCCTTTTGCTCGTTCCTCGCAACGGCGGTCGACCCCTCCCCCAAACTGCGGGGGAGGGGTGTTGCGAGACTGTCTTCCGCCGCGCGACCGAACTTCTCCCTCTCCGCGAGGAAGGATCGGGGAGGGGCCGGGGGAGGGGCCTCGGCGGCGGGTCGGGATCAATCAACCGGAAGCATTCGTGCGGATTCTCTTCGTGGCGGACGTGATCGGGTCGCCGGGGCGGCGGGTGCTGAAGCAGCTGCTGCGGCTGGTGAAGCGCGACGTGGGCGCGGACGTGGTGGTGGCCAACGGCGAGAACTCGGCGGGCGGGTTCGGCATCACGCCGGACGGGGTCGCGGAGTTCCTGGACGCGGGAGTGGACGTGATCACCACGGGGAACCACGTGTGGGACAAGAAGGAGATCCTTCCCCTGCTGGACAAGGAGCCGCGCCTGCTGCGCCCGGCCAACTACCCGCCCGGAAACCCGGGGCGCGGCTCCGTCGTCATCCCCGTGGGGGGCGCGCGGCTGGCGGTGGTAAACCTGCAGGGGCGCACCTTCATGCAGCCCATCGACGACCCCTTCCGCGCCGCGGACGCCATCCTCGCGGAACTCGCCGGCCACGCGGACGTGATCGTGGTGGAGTTCCACGCGGAGGCCACCAGCGAGAAGCAGGCGTTCGCGCGGTACCTGGACGGGCGAGTGGCCGCCGTCGTGGGTACGCACACGCACTGCCAGACGGCGGACGAGCGGGTGCAGCCGAAAGGGACGGCGCGCATCACCGACCTGGGGCTCACCGGGGGGCTGGACGGCATCATCGGGATGAAGGCCGACATCAGCATCGAGCGGCAGCTGAAGGTGGCGCGCGGCGAGCGGATGCAGCCCGCCGACGGCGACCTGCACCTGCAGGGCGCGGTCGTGGACGTGGACGAGACCACGGGGCTTGCGCGCTCCATCGAGCGGGTAAACGTTCCCTACGAGCGCGTGCTCCAGGGCGAATACAAACGGAAATAGGGCATGGCGGCCAGGATCATCGACGGGGCGGCGGTGGCGCGCGACATCCGCGCCGAGGTGGCGGCCCAGACGGCGCAGCTGCGCGCGGAGGGCACGGTGCCGGGCCTGGCCGTGGTGCTGGTGGGGAGCGACCCCGCCAGCGAGGTGTACGTGCGCAGCAAGACGCGCGCGTGCCACGAGGCGGGAATGCACTCGCGCCTGGTGCAGCTTCCCGCGCACACCACCGCGGACGAGCTGTTCGGCACCATCGACGGGCTGAACGCCGACCCGGGGATCCACGGCATGCTCATCCAGCTGCCGCTTCCCCCGCACCTGAACTCCAAGACCTTTTTGGAGCGGGTGAATCCCGCCAAGGACGTGGACGGCTTCCACCCCATGAACGTGGGCCGCGCCTTCGTGGGGGACCCGAACGGCTTCGTCCCCGCCACGCCGGAGGGGATCATGGAGCTGCTGCGGCGCGAGCGCATCGACACGCACGGCAAGCACGCGGTGATCGTGGGCCGCAGCCTGATCGTCAGCAAGCCGCTGGCGAGCCTGCTGATGGCGCCCGGACCCAACGCCACGGTCACCCTCTGCCACCGCCACACCGTGGACCTGGCGCAGCACACGCGGATGGCGGACATCCTGGTCGTGGCCGTCGGCAAGCCGGGGCTGATCACGGGGGAGATGGTGAAGCCGGGCGCGGCCGTGTTCGACGTGGGGGTGACGCGGGTGGAAGATCCCGCCGCGCCCAACGGCTACGCGATCAAGGGGGACGTGGATTTCGACGGGGCCGCGCAGGTGGCGTCCGCGATTACCCCCGTACCCGGCGGCGTGGGGCCGATGACGATCGCGATGCTGCTGCGCAACACCATCACCGCGGCCACGCGGGCGCACGAACGCGCGCGCCGGCGCGCCAGGGTGGCCGCGCGGTGACCTGGGACCTGTTCTCCTCCGCCGCGGCCGCGTCGAAGCCGGAGCCGCTGAACGAGACGCGCAACGAGGACGTGGCGCGCCGGGTCGCGGCGCAGCAGGCGGACGCGGGCTTTCCGGACGATCCGATCGAGGCGGTGGTGGAGCTGGAGAGCCCGGCGGACGGCGGCATCCTGTCGCTGCTGCCAAAGCGGGGGAAGCGATCAAAGCGGAAGAGCCAGGCGGAGGCGCCGGAGGGCGGATGGACGCCCTCGACGCTGAACTCCGCCGCGCGCCACCTGATCGAGGGGATGTTCCCCGCGCTCTGGGTTTCGGGCGAGGTCGGCAACTTTACGCGGGCGCGCTCCGGGCACTGCTACTTCAGCCTGCGCGACCGCGACGCGCAGGTCCGCTGCGTGATGTGGCGCGACGAGGCCAGGCGCCTGCCGACCCAGCCCGCGGAGGGGATGGAGGTGCGCGTGCTGGGCCGCCTGACCATCTACGAGGGGCGCGGCGAGTTCCAGCTGGTGGTCAGCGAGCTGGAGGCCAAGGGCGAGGGGCTGTTCAAGCTGGCCATCGACCGCCTGCGGGTGAAGCTGGAGACGGAGGGATTGACGTCGCCGCACCGCAAGCGGCCGATCCCGGCGTACCCGGCGTGCGTGGGCGTGGTCACGTCGTCCGCCGGCGCCGCGCTTCGGGACGTGATCTCCGTGATCCGCCGCCGCGCGCCGTGGACGCGCATCGTCCTTTCCGCCGCCCGCGTGCAGGGCGAGGGCTCCGCCGCGGAGATCGCGGCGGCCATCCGGCGCATCGGCGCGGCGGGGTGCGCGGACGTGCTGATCGTGGGGCGGGGCGGGGGATCCACGGAGGACCTGTGGGCGTTCAACGAAGAGGTGGTCGCCCGCGCGATCGCCGAAGCGCCCGTGCCGGTGATCAGCGCGGTGGGGCACGAGACCGACTTCACCATCGCGGACCTGGTGGCGGACCTGCGCGCGCCGACGCCCTCCGCCGCGGCCGAGGCGGCGGTGCCGGACGCCGCCGCCGTACGCCGCGAGCTGGCGGACTTGCGCGAGCGGATGGCGCGCTGCACGCGCGAGCAGGTGGAGCGCGGCCGCGAGCGCCTGTTCGAGGCGCGCCTGGACCTGCGCGAGGCGCGGGAGCGGATGATCCGCCGTGGACGCGAGCAGGTGGGGTCGCTCGCCGCGCGGCTGAACGCGCTGTCGCCGCTTTCCACGCTGGCCCGCGGCTTCGCCGTTCCGCTGGACCCCGCCGGCCGCGTCCTGCGCCGCACCGCCGACTTCGCGCCGGGCGACGCGTTCCGCCTGCGGGTGGTGGACGGGACGGTGGAGGCGCGGGTGGAGGGCAGGGTGGAGGCTACGAGAGGCGAGTGAGGGGAGCGGTGGCGGTTCCGAGCCGCGCCCCCTCCGCTCGCTCAGGCTCGCACCTCCCCCGAAACTGCCGGGGGAG
>JAHWJJ010000419.1 GCA_019348475.1 Gemmatimonadota bacterium
CGGTGCAGCCCAACGCCAAGAAGCTGGTGGCGTACACCTCGGTGGCGCACCTGGGGTTCGTGATCCTGGGGATCTTCGCCTTCAACCTGATCGGCCTGCAGGGCGCGCTGCTGGTGATGATCGGGCACGGCCTGTCCACGCCCATGCTGTTCTTTCTGCTGGGGATGCTGTACGAGCGCAGGCACAGCTACGAGATCGACGACTTCGGCGGGCTGGCGGCGTCGCTCCCCATCTTTGCCACGATGCTCGTCTTCGCGGCGATGGCGTCCATCGGGCTGCCGGGGACGGCGGGGTTCGCCTCGGAGTTCCTGGTGCTGGTGGGCGCCTTCATGTCACGCCCCTGGATGGCGCTGGTGGCCGCGCTGGGCGTGATCTTCGCCGCGTATTACATGCTGCCGATGGTGCAGCGGATGCTCTTCAACCCGCTGGCCCGGCGTGAGAACAGCGGCCTTCCCGACCTGAACGCGCGCGAGATCGGGGTGCTGGCGCCGCTGGTGGTGCTGATCATCCTGCTGGGCTTCTATCCAAAGCCCGTGCTGGACCGGATGCAGCCCGCGGCCTCGCGCGTGCTGGAACTGAGCCAGACGTCGCGCCTGGCCCCCGAGTTCGGCCCCGGCGGCCGGGTGGCCGCCGCGTCCGACAACCGATAAGGACCTGGCACTCATGGATCGTACGCTGGACCTGGTGGGGAACCAGGCCGACTACCTCTGGGCGCTGCTGCCGGAGATCGTCCTTGCGCTCGGCGCCATGGCGGTGCTGCTTGGCGACGTGCTGCAGAAGGGGAACGCGTCGCGGGCCTCGGCGCGCTGGGTGCCGTGGGCGTCCATCGCCGTGCTGGCCGCGACCTTCGTGGCCAACCTGCCGCTGGTGACGCTGACGCTGGACGCCGCCGACCCGCTGCGCGACGTGTCGAACGGGATGGTGGCGGTGGACGCCTTTCGCGGGCTGACCAACTGCCTGTTCCTGATTTCGGGAACGCTCGCCATCCTCATCTCCATCGGCTACCTGGACCGCCGGGGGATCAACCGCGGCGAGTTCTACGCGCTGCTGCTGTTCGCGGTGCTGGGGATGATGCTGATGGCCGGCGCCAGCGACCTGATGATGGTGTTCATCGGGCTGGAGGTGATGTCGGTGGCCATCTACGTGCTGGTGGGCTTCGACCGGATGGACCCGCGCAGCACCGAGGGCGCGCTGAAGTACTTTCTGCTGGGCGCCTTCAGCAGCGCGTTCTTTCTGTACGGCGTCGCGCTGACCTTCGGCGCCACGGGCACCACCAACGTCCGCGGCTTCTTTCCGCTGCTGCTGCCGGGCGAGCGGCACGACACCATGCTGCTGGCGGGGATGGCGCTGGTGCTGATCGGGTTCGGCTTCAAGGTCGCCGCCATCCCCTTTCACATGTGGACCCCCGACGCCTACGACGGCGCGCCCACGCCGGTGACGGCGCTGATGGCCACGGGGGTCAAGGCGGCGGCGTTCGCGTCGCTGATCCGCGTGTTCCTGGTGGGCTTCGGCGGCAACTTCGGCGACTGGGCGGGGGCCGTGTACCTGCTGGCGGCCATCACCATGGTGGCGGGCAACCTGCTCGCGCTGACGCAGGGCTCCGTCAAGCGGATGCTGGCGTACTCGTCCATCGCGCACGCGGGGTACCTGCTGGCGGCGGTGCTGGCCGGGTTCGCGGGCGGCACCTCGGCGTTCCTGTTCTACCTCCTGGTCTACACGCTGATGACGGCGGGCGCGTTCGGCATCGTGATGGCCAACGCCCGGGGGACGGAGGAGCGGGTCACGCTGGAGGACTACGCGGGGCTGGCCTCGCAGAAGCCGCTGCTGGCGGCCATGCTGTCCGTCTTCCTGCTGTCGCTGGCCGGCTTTCCGCTCACGGCGGGGTTCCTGGGCAAGCTGTACATCCTGCGCGCGCTGGTACAGATGAACGTGCCGTCGCTGGCGGTGATCCTGGTGCTGGCGTCGCTGGTGTCGTACTTCTACTACCTGCGCGTGATCGTGGTGATGTACATGCGCCCGGCGCGCAGCGCGGACGAGCACGCCGAGGCGCGGCTCTCGGCACCGGCCTTCGCGGGGGTGGCCACGGCGGCGGCGCTGGTGGTGATCCTGTTCTTTACGGCGGGGATCAGGGGCGGGGTGATGACGTGGGCAGAGCACGGCGAGCGGTCGCTGTTCGCCTGGGCGCAGCAGGGGCTGATGCCGCAGCCCGGGCAGACCGCGGAGGTGCAGGCGCAGCGCTGACGGCGGGCGGGGGGCGGGGGGGTGGAGGGACGGCAGGACGGCCCGGCGCGCGCGCCGGGCTTTTCCGTTTGCACGGGGATTGCACGGGCGGGTTCACGGGATGGCAGAACGGGCGAAAGGGCCACGGGGATGGCGGATCGAGACGAGGGGCCGAGGGACGACGACAGGGGGAAGAAGCCGCTGGTGACGCCGCGCCGCGCCGCCGCCGGGCTGGGCGCGGCCGCGGCCGCCGCCTACGCGGTGTACGTGTTCGGCGCGCGGCGGGCGCGGCGGCGGCCGGTGACGGAGCTGCCCAACGCGCTGGGGCTTCCCATCCAGTACCAGAAGTGGGGCGACGTTCACTACGCCTACTACGTGCGCGAGGGGACGGGCCGGCCGGTGGTGTTCCTGCACTCCATCAACGCCGTGGCCAGCGCGCACGAGATGCGGCCCGTCGTGCGCGCGTTCCGCAAGCACACGGACCGTCCGCTGTACGCGCTGGAGTGGATCGGGTTTGGCCACAGCGACCGTCCCGAGCTGGCGTACGAGCCCGGGCTGATGGAAGACCAGCTGCAGCACTTTCTGGAGCGCGTGGTGCGCCCGCCCGGCGGCGCGGACGTGGTGGGGCTGTCGCTGGGGGCCGCGTACGCGGCCGAGGTGGCGCGGCGCAGGCCGGACCTGGTGCACGCGCTGGCCGCCATCGAGCCGGCCGGCCTGGGCAAGGACCCGCCGGCCATCCCGCGGATGTGGTCGCGGCTGCTGTTCACCCTTCCCGGCGTGCAGCGCGCCTTTTACGACCGGCTCACCACGCCCGAGGCGCTGTACCGGTTCGCGGAGGAGAACCTGTTCACCCCCGAGTTCGGGGTGCCCGAGGAGTTCGTGGAGTTCGGCGCCGAGACGTCGCGCATGGACGGCGCCGCCTTTCCCCTGGACGACTTTCTGCGCGGGCGGATGTTTCCGCGCGACGCGGCCGACACCTTTCGCCGCCTGAGGCAGCCGGTGCTGGTGGTGCACGGGACGGTGGAAAGCCGCCGTCAGGAGAGCTACGACCGCCTTCCGGAGCTGGACGGCCGTCCCAACGTGCAGGTGGTGGGGCTGCCCACGGGGGGACTGCCGCACTGGGAGCGCGCCCAGGAGGTGTGGGAGCGCGTCCGCGACTTTCTGGAGGGCGCCGGGCCCAGGGCCTGACGCCCGCTCGCCGGATTCGGAATTTCTCCTGGCCCACAACAGTTCGGAGTGCAACCATGCCCAAGCCGATGCTGCGCCGTTTTGTGTCCGCCGCCCTTCCCGCCGCGTGCCTGCTGCTGGCCGCGTGCCCCGGGCGCGGCGGCGACGGCGACGCGGCCGTGAAGATGGACACGGCCAACGCGCAGTGGGAGGACGGGCTGTCGGCCGAGCAGGTGCAGGAGGAGGCGAAGGCGCTCTCGCCCGAGCAGGCGGCGCAGATGGGGATCGCGGTGGACACCAGCATTCACCTGGAGCAGCTGGATTCGCGCGACACGGTGACGGGCGCAGGCGGGCGTCCCCTGCCGGCCCCCGCCGCCAGCGGAGCCGGCGCCGCCGACACCCTTCCCAAGCCGGCGCCCCCCGTCGGCTCGCGCCCGGAGACGGGGAACACGCCGTAGCGCCGTCGCGCACCGATGCGGAGCCGGGCCCGCGGCGTCTGAGCTTACCGCACGCGGTTTACGGCTCCGTTGACGCCGCCCCGCTTCGCGGTTACGATTCAGACGAACTCCGCGGGCTACACGGCCCACGGAAATGGCCGCAAAACAGGGATGAGCACACGATGCAGCGCATTCAGCGGCTAAACGCAAAGTACGCTTTCCGCGGCTTCGGGCGAGCGCTGGATCTCCGTCGCGCAATCCATGGACGATATGCTTTCGGAGGCAGTTGGAATCGCTCGGACCACGCGGCAACGGCGACTTACTGGAATGCTGTGTTCCACGACCTGACCGATGCGTACGAGCGTGTGAAGCGAAGCCACACAAACTA
>JAHWJJ010000067.1 GCA_019348475.1 Gemmatimonadota bacterium
CACCCGTTCACCCGTTCACCCGTTCACCCGTTCACCCGTTCACCCGTTCACCCGCGGACCCCGCGCGCGCACCACCCCCTCCCAACCACCCGGAACGCTGCACTCCTCTACACGAACGCGCGGGCGTATGCCTGAAGGTTCATCGCCAGCGGGGTGCGCACGCCGAACGGCAGCACCCGCGCGGCGGCCGTCATCCCCCGCCGCACCGCCACCCGGCCGGCGCGGGCGGCGCCCTGGCCCGGCGGCGGGAGGACGGGCGCGGCGGTGGTGATGGACACGTCCACGTAGCCGGCGCGCTCCAGCGCCATCCGCAGCGATCCGGCCGTGAAATGCGACACGTGCACCAGGTTGTCCGCCACCGTGGGCCGGTACCCGGGCACCACCCGCCCCCGGATGCGCTCCTTCATCAGCTGGTGGGGGCCGTGCGGCACCTTTACCGCGATCCACCCGCCCGGCTCCAGCACCCGCTTTACCCCCAGCAGCGCCTCCACCGGCCGCGGGATGTGCTCCAGCACGTCGATCAGCGTCACCGCGGCGTAGCGCCGGCCCTGCGCCTCCAGGTCGCGCAGGTCCGCGCGGTGCACGGGAAGCCCCGTGGCGCGGGCGGCGTACGCACTGGTGCGCGGGTTCAGCTCCACCCCCTCCGCGCGCCACCCCGCCTCCGCCGCCAGCTGGATCAGCCGCCCCACGTGCGCGCCCAGGTCCAGCAGCGTCCGCCGCCTCGCGGGCACGCGGTCCGAGAGCCGGGCGACGACCTCGCGGAAGATCAGGTCCTTGGTGCCGTCCCGAAACTCCGCCTCCATCCACTCGTCCGACCAGCGCTGGTCGTACATCCGCTCGAAGTAGTCCGGCAGCGAGGGGAGCGCCGCCGGCTGCGCGAAACCGCACCCGCGGCAGCGGACGATCTCCACCGTCGCGCCCGTGTAGCGCGCCAGCTCCGGGTCCTGCTGCGCGTAGGCTGAGAACTCGAAGATCGCCCGCGTCACGGGCCTCAGCCGCTCGCCTCCGCAGATCCAGCACGCGCCTGTGGGCGCAAAGCCGGCGTGCGCCTCCGTCACCGCGTCGCCTCCAGGATCAGGTTCGTCATCCGTTGCGCCATGTGGTCCCAGGTGCGCGACCGCAGCTGCGCCGAAGCGGCCCGGGCGGCGTCGCGGTGGATGGGGATCGCGCCGCGCCACGCCCGCAGGCGGACCGCGAGCTCTGCGGGGTCGTCCGGATCGCGCAGCAGCAGGGGGTGCATCGCGGCCGGGATCACCTCCGCCACCCCCGCCGCCGCGCTGACGATCGCCGGCAGCCCGCAGCAGAGCGCCTCCTGCACCGCCAGCCCGAACGCCTCGTAGCGCGTGGGCGCGGCGAGCGCGTCCGCCGACCAGAGCACGCGCCGCACGTCCGCCTGAAAGCCCAGGAAGAGGATGCGCTCCGCCACCCCCGCCTCCGCCGCGCGCCGCCTCCACGCCTCCAGCTCCCCGCCCGCCCCCACCACGGCCAGCCGCGCGTCCCACTCCGCGTCCGCGCAGAGCCGCCTCCACGCCGCGAACAGCGTGTCGAACCCCTTGCGCCGGTCCCCTAGCGCCCCGACGAAGCAGACCACCGGCGCGTCGTCCGTCCACCCCAGCGCCCGCCGCGCCGAGGCACGTTCGTCGGAGGACGGGGGCCGGAAGCGGCCGGGGTCGGTGCCGTAGTGGACGACGTGGGCGGAGTCCCCGTGCGCGCCGAGCAGTTCCACCGCGTGCCGGCGCGTCAGCTCCGAGTTGCATACGGTGATCCCGGCGCGCCGTACGGCCGCCCGCTCGTCGCGCAGCGCGCGGGCGCGGGACGCGGCGGCGATCATCCGCCGCACCGGCTGCCCGGCCACCGCCGGGGCGTACGCCGCGTGGACGTAGTGCAGCCACACCGCGTTCCCCGCGCGGCAGTTGCCGCCGTTCGCCAGGACCACCGGGCCCCGCGCCCGCAGCGCCCGCGCGACGCGGCGGCCCGCGCGGTCCAGCAGGGGAAAGCCCAGCGTGTGCGAGCCGAGGGGGCGGCGCACCGGGTGGACGCGAAGGTTCGGCAGCGCGGCCAGGTCGTCCGCGACGCGGTGGGCCACCAGGTGCGTCTCCGTCCCCCGCCGCGCCAGGAACGAGGCCACGGCGTGGTTGGCGGCGTCCATCCCGCCCGTGCGGACGAAGTCGCCGGCCACGATCACCCAGGGCCTCACGGCGCCGGAAGCCCGCCCGCCGCCGACCGGCGGGCGTGGCGCGCGGCGGCGAACAGCGTGGCGTTCAGCAGCCAGAACTCCATCCCCGACTGGGAGAGGAAGATGGGGTACGAGAAGGTGAGCGCCGTGGCGCCCACGCTGTACGCCAGGACGATGGCGCCCCAGAAGGGAAGGTCGTGCGCCTCCGGGGACGGAGGGCGCGCCCGCGCCGTGCGCCACGTCGTCAGCAGCGCCACCGCGATGGCCAGCAGGTACGTCGCCAGCAGGGGCGCGCCGCCGTCCACGATCCACCCCGCCCACTGGATCTCCACCCACACCTCCTTGGCGGCCTCGCCGCCGCCAAAGTAGGTGGCCGTCATCCCCCAGTGCCCCAGCCCCTCGCCAAAGGGCGCGTTGGGAAGGGTCTTGAAGAGCGCGTCTTCCAGAAAGCGGCCCCGGTTCTCGTAGTACACCTGCGTGGGGCGGTTGCGGACCAGGGTCTGCATGCGGTTGGCGACGTCCACGCCCGCCATGTTGCGCGCCGCCAGGTAGCCCGCAAGCACCATCACCCCCAGCCCCGCCACCAGGGTCGAGAGCCGGCGCACGTCCCGCCGCCACACCAGGACCGCCGCCACGGCCACCAGGCTGATCCCCGTCATCACCACCAGCGCGCGGATCTGCGAGAGGTACAGGCACGCCACGCCCAGCCCGATGCTGGCCAGCGACGCCGCCATCGCCCCCGGCGTGCGGCGGGTGAGAAAGAAGCCCACCCCCAGCAGCACCGCGTATAGCCCTGAGATCGCCGCGCCGCCGGGGACGTCCGTGAGCCCCATGGGCCGGAAGACGCGCTGCCCCGTGGCGGTGGTGATCTTGAGGGATTCGACGTAGCCCGTGCCCTTGGACTCGATCACCGCCGAGACGGGCGGAGTAAAGGTGCCGGGGCGATACACCTGCAGCACCCCGATCCCCGCGCTGAGCGTGTGGAAGCCCCACAGGATGACGACCGCGCGACGCAGCATGCGCAGGTCGATGCTGGTGAGCCGCGGCACCCAGAACAGCGGCCCCAGCACCGCCGCGTACAGCCCCACCTGCGCCATCCCGCCCATCAGGCTGGCTGTTTCGGGGTGGAACACGCAGATCCCCAGCACCACCAGCGCCAGCACCGCCGGGCCGGACGCCGGGTGCGCCGAGCCGCGCCCGCGCAGCCCCACCACCAGCGCCAGGCTGGCGCCGAACGCCGCCATGCGCACCAGCATGCGTCCCCAGCCGATGTCGCCGGAGATGAGCGCCAGCTGGCAGAGCAGTTGAAAGATGATGAAGGCGGGCACCCACGGGAACGCCGCGCGCGGCCGTCCCCGCGGAGTGCCGTACGGCGCCGCGTAGGGAAGCGGATGCGCGGCCGTGCTCACGCGATCTCCATCCCCGGAAGCGTCCACGGCTGGTGCGGCCAGGCGCCCGGCGGTTCGTCGCCGACGATGGCGCGCAGCCGCGGGCGCGGCGCCGCGCGGCCGTACAGCGCGCCGCGCTCCGTCGCCGGCTCCCTGTCGATCCACCCGCCGCGGTACCCCGTTCCTTCCATCATCTCATCGTTTCTCCAAGCCGCGCCGCTTCCGGATGCTGCCCCGGGGGCAGCTCCACCAGGATGCGGCGGTAGCGCCGCTCCGCCAGTCCTCGCGGCGTCCCGCGCACCACCAGCTCTTCCGCGCCCTCCACGTCCACCTTCACCAGGTCCACGGACCCGATCCCTGCGCGTCCAGCACGGTCCAGCGGCGCCGTCGCCACGGCGAACGACGGCGCGTCCCCGGCGGGGGCGGCCACCAGGCTGCTGACCCCGCGGTTGGGGTCCGCCTCCGCGTATTCCGCCACCACCGCCGTTCCCCGAGCGGTCCGACGCGGCGAGGGCCAGCGCGGTCACGTTGCGGATTCCGTTCCGCGCCTGGTTGGCCGCCAGCTCCGCGTGCATGCCCGGGTCCGGCTCCAGCGCGACCACGCGTCCGGCGGGCCCCACCGCGTGCGCGGCGACCAGGGTGAAGTACCCCCAGTTGGCCCCACGTCCACGAACATCCCGCCGGGCGGCAGCGACGCGCGCACGGCCGCCGTCTCCGCGGGCGCCGTGCGCCCCGTGAGGCATGCCTCACGCGCGATCACGTTGCGCAGGTCGCACCCGTACCGGGCGCCGCCGATCTCCGCGTGCAGCCGGTCCTCGAACGGGGCGAGGGAGATGCGGCTGAGCCGCTCGAACGCGCGAAAGCGGCCGGCGGGAAGGCGGCGCACCAGGGCGCGCGCGGCGCGGAACCACGCCGGCGGGGGACGGAGGGCGTCAGCCATGCGGTTTGCGCCCGGCCAGCAGCAGGTTGTCGCTCAGCGCGCGCGGAAACGCGCGGGAGAGCGCGGCGGGCCAGTGCGTTCCGGTGGAGGGGACGCGCCCGCGGCCGCTGTATTCGATGGCGACGTCCACCAGCCCGCACTCCCCCGCCATCCGCCGCAGGTCCACCGCGAGCAGCGCCGTCAGGTGCGCGGGATACGACGTATCGGTGAACGCCGCGTGCTCGCCGCGCAGCACGAAGCGCGTCTTGCTGAGCAGGCTGTGCTGGTTGGGGGTGGTGACGATGACCCACCCGCCCGGCTTCGCCAGCCGCGCCAGCATGCGGACGAACGCGCGCGGGTTCTCCAGGTGCTCGATGGTCTCCACCCCCGCCGCCACGTCCGCGACGCCGTCCGGCAGCGGCGCCTCGCCGCGGTCCAGGTCCAGCGCGTGGAACTCGCCTTCGGCGGGGAATCCCTCGTAGCGAATCACGTCCACGCCCACATAGCGATGGAAGTGGGCGCGGAGGTGCGGCCACAGATGCCCCGATCCGCATCCCACGTCCACCAGCGTGCCACCGGCGGGGTGCCGAGCGCGGACCGCCCGCTCCACCATCCGGTAGATTGCGTCGCCGCTCGCGCCCAGGCTGCGGCGGGCGCGCTCTTCCGTCGTGGGGGCGGATTGCGTCATCCGGGGGTGGAGAACTTCCGGGGCGGAGTCGTGGCCGTGCGAACCCGCAATCTATTCACAGGCTGGACGTGGTGACCAGATGCGGCGCGTCGATGCGGGCGAAGCGAAGAGAAGTTGGGCTACGATGCTCGTTGCGAATGTGACCCGTAATCGCCGTCTCCGCGCCAGGAGCGAACGAATTCACCGCTGGAATTCCGAAGTCGGCCTCCGCGGACTGCACCGGGACCGGCCCTCATGCGGCGGCCCGGCCGCCGGAGCAGTTGAAGCCCCGCGCGGTTTGCGGGGCTTACTGCCTTCGTTGCGGCGGCTTTAGCCGCTCCCGCGCGGGCCCACCCCTGGACCAGAGCCGCAGCGTCCGGGTGGCGACGTCCCAGCCGGAGCGAATGAATTCGCCGCTGGAAATCGCGAAGTCCGCCTCCGCAAACTGCACCTGCGCCAGGCCCTCACGCCACGGCCCCGCCTCCCGGAGCAGTTGAAGCCCCGCGCAGTTTGCCGGGCTTACCGCAGTCGTTGCGGCGGCTTTAGCCGCTCCCGCTCGGCCCCGGCCCCGTGCACCACCGCCTCCAGCACGTCTCGCAGCTTCTCCGCCTGTCGCTGGGGATGGCACAGCGCGCGGGCGCGGGCGGGGCCGGCGGCGCCCAGGCCGGCGCGGAGGGCGGGATCGCGGATCAGCAGCAACAGCGCATCCGCAAGCGGCGCGGGATCTTCCGGCGGGACGAGCAGACCGCATTCCGCGCTGACGATCTCCCGCGCGCCGCCGATGGCCGTCGCGATCACCGGCAGCCCGGCGTGCATCCCCTCGACGAACGCGATGCCGAACGGCTCCGGGCCCAGGTTCGGCTGGCAGAGAACGTCGGCGGAGGCCATCAGCGCCGGCACGTCGTCGCGCTGCCCCAGAAAGCGGATGCGCGGCGCGATCCCCAGCTGCTGCGCCAGCGCATACGTCTCCGCCAGGTGCGCCTCCTCGTGCGCCCGCTGCGCCCCCCCGGCGATCCACGCCGTCCATCCCCCGACGTCCCGCAGCCGGGCCAGCGCCTCCACCAGCAGCCGGTGCCCCTTCCACGGCTCCATCCGGCTCGCCTGCAGGATCACCACGTCATCCGCCGGCGTGTCCACCTGCGCGCGCATCAGCCGCCGGTCCACGCCCGCCCCATCGGGTTGCGGGACGGGGGGATGGACGACGTCGGACGCCACGCCGGACCAGAGCCGGTGCAGCGTGCCCCGCGCGAACTCGCTGGTGCAGACGGCGAAGTCCGGCCGCACGCGCTTCGCGAACCGGTCCGCCCACGTCTGCCCCGTCACCGCGTCGTGCAGCCAGAAGACGAGCGGAATCCCGCGCTTCCGCGCCACCCCTGCCAGCAGCCCGTGCGTCCACGACGAATGGCAGATCACCACGTCCGGCCGCGCATCGTCCAGCACCGCGGCCAGCCGGCGCCGCGCCCGCAGCACGGTCCAGGGACGGCTCACGCGCACCGCCGCCAGCATCTCCAGCGGCGCGTGCGCGGCCCGGATCTCCTCCGCCAGCCGCCCTTCGAAGCACAACGCAAAGCGCTGCTCCAGCCCCTGCACCCGCGTCGCGGACAGGGTGGCGAGCATCCGCTCCACCCCGCCGTACAGGTTGCCGGAGTATACGTGCAGCGCGCGAACCATCATGCTTCCGCAGCGAATTGGATGGTAGGTATGGCCGACCGCAGCGCGGACGCCGCTATGGGACCCGATTGCATGGTGAATGGTAAATCTACTATATTATCGGGGATGAGCGACCACACCCGAAGGCCTTTGATCGCGCTCGGCGCCAGCCTTGATGATCTCGGAGAAATGCCCATCGAGATCAGGAGGGCGTTCGGTCGTGCCATCCGTGTAGCTCAGTATGGTGCTTTTCCAGAAGATAGCAGGCCGTTCGGCGAGGGGCTTCCACGCGAAGTGCTCAAACTGATCGAGAGCCATCACGGCGACACATACCGTGCCGCAGTGGTGGTCGAGTTCCCGGAATGCGTCTACCTGTTGCACGTGTTCAAGAAGAAGGCGTCGTCCGGAAAAGCAACGCCCAAACCCGTGCTCGACACCATTCGGGCCCGATGGAGCGCGGCGAAGGAGCACCACCGCATCACTTACGGCCCAGGAAGCAAAACATGAAGGACGAGAAGCCCAGCGTGCGAGTCGTCGACGACGACCTGTTCGAGATCCTCGGGATTCCTGATGCGCCCGAGGAGCGCGCCCGCGTGGACCTTGCAGCGGCGATCACGCTCGAGATCCGGCGGCGTGGACTTACACAGAGTCGCGCGGCAGCTCTGCTCGGGATCAGCCAGCCGGATGTCTCGGCAATCATGAACGCGCGCATCGACGGCTTTAGCCAGGAGCGGCTGGAGCGGCTGCTGAACGCGCTGGACATGGAAGTTCGCATCCAGGTGGGTCCACGGCCCCAAGGACAGGCGCGCGCCGGGATCACGGTGCAACTGGTCGAAGCCTTCTAGCTTCGCCGGTCGCTCAGCGCGGCGGTACGAGGGATCGATACAGCGGCGCGACCTCCGCGGCCAGGCGCGCGCGGTCGAAGCGGCGGACGGCGGTTTCGCGGCCGGCGCGGCCCAGGCGGTCGCGCAGCACCGGGTCCAGCGCCAGCTGCCGGATCGCGTCCGTCAGCCCCTCCACGTCCCCCGGCGCCACGGCCAGCGCATCGTGGCCGTGGGTCACGATCTCCCCCGCCCCGCCGGCCGCGCTGGCGACGACGGCGCGCCCGCACGCCATCGCCTCCGCGATCACCAGCCCGAACGGCTCCGGCTGGGTGCTGGCGTGCACCACCACGTCCAGCGCCCGGATCGCGGCCGCCGCGTCCTCCGCGAACCCGGTGAAGCCCACCCGGTCCGCGATCCCCAGCTCCGCCGCCTGGCGCCGCAGGTCGTCCGCGCGCACCTCGCTCCCCGCCGTGCGGTAGATGCCGCCGCCGATCACGTACGCGCGCACCGGCAGCTCCGGCGGGAGCGCCGCGACGGCGCGCAGGAACACCCCGTGCCCCTTCCACCGTCCCATGGTGGCCAGCAGCCCCACGAGCAGGGTTCCCGGCGGCGCCGGCGGCATTCCCGCCGCGCCGTCCAGGTCCATCGCCGGCCCCAGCAGGCGAAAGCGGTCCAGGTCCACCGCGTTGTACACCGTACGCACCGGCACCTCCGCGCCAACCATGGAGGCCGCGTCCTCCGCGACCGAGCGCGAAACCGCGATTACGCCGTCCACGCGCGCGGCGGAGCGCCGCAGCAGCCCCGCCATCGCGCGCCGCGTGGAGACGAAGTCGTGCAGGTGCCACACGACCCGTGCATCCGCGGGCGCCGCGCGCGCGCCCAGCAGGTGCATCTTGAGCCCGTTGGTGTGCACCACGTCCGGACGCATCCCCGCCAGCAGCGCGCGCAGCCGCGAGAGGTAGCGCGCCGTGCCGGGCCCCGCGCGCACCATCCCTGCCAGCAGCGAAAGGGCTCCGCCCCCGCCCGCCGACGCCGCCGCGTCCCCCAGCCGCGCCAGCGCGGGGGGAAAGGCGAGCACGTGCCCCTCCACCCCCAGCTCGCGCGCGCCCGCCAGCAGCGGCCCCTCGTCCGGCGCTACCAGGGAGAGCCGCCACTCCGGCTCCGCCGCGCGCAGGCTGGCCAGCAGGTCCAGCAGCGCGCGCTCCGCCCCGCCCATGGCGGCCGAGGCGCTCAGGTAGACGATGGAAAGCGGGGGGCGCGCGGGACCCGCCGTCGACGGGGCGTCGTCGGCGGGGATGAACAGGACCGGAGCGGGATCGGGAGCGGGGTGGGTCACGCCGCGGCGGAGGCGCCGGACGGGCTGGGAACCACGTGGGGGGGGCGATGCCCATCGGGACGCGGCCGCGGCGGCGCGGGGGGCGGACCGGCCATCCACTCGCGGACGGCCGTGGCCAGGATGCGCGCCGTGCGGTCGGCCGTGAGCATCCCCAGGTCGTCCGGCGCGTCGGCCCACAGGCGCAGCACGCAGGGATCGGCGGAGCCCGCGTCCACCGGCCAGTCCAGCTTCCACGCCCGCGCCGCCACGTCCGCCGGGAGTTCCGCGCGCCGCCCTTCCGGCGACGACTCGCGGCAGACGGTGGCGTACAGCAGCCCCAGCGCCCCGGCATTGTCGTGCAGGATGGCCTGCAGGTGCACCATGGATTCCGCGCGCGCCAGCACCTGCGCCACGTCGCGCGCGTGGATCTGGTCGCGGATGCTCTGCCGCACGCGGCGCATTCCCGAGGTGACGACGGACCCCGCCTCCACGAACTCGTGGTACCCCAGCCGCTTGATGGCGAACAGCAGCAGCGCCACGCTCACCCCCGCGCCCGCCAGCGCCGAGACGGTCACCATGCGGGCCGGCCCGAACGCCAGCACCACCCCCAGCACGGCCATCCCGGCGGCCAGCACGTACAGCAGCACCACGGCGCGCACGTGCGTAAGGCCGACGGCCAGCAGGCGGTGGTGCAGGTGGCGCTCGTCCGCGCCGAACACGGGTTTGCCGCGCAGCCAGCGGCGCAGGATGGAGAGGAGCGTGTCCAGCAGGGGAAGGGCCAGGATCAGCAGCGGCACCGCGGCCAGGACGGCGGTGGCGCTCTTGGTGGAGCCGTGCACGGAGAGCACGGCCACCATGAAGCCCACGAACTGGCTTCCCGAGTCGCCCAGAAAGATGCGCGCGGGGCGAAAGTTGTACCGCAGAAAGCCCAGCAGCGCGCCGCCCAGCGCCGCGCAGACCAGGGCGACCTCGGTGTTCCCCAGCATCCACGCCACCACGAAGGTGCTCCCCAGCGCCACCAGCCCGATCCCCGTCGCCAGCCCGTCCAGGCCGTCGATCAGGTTGAACGCGTTCACCACCCCCACGATCCACAGCACGGTGAGCAGCAGCGACAGCACCCCCACCTGCACGGAGATCCCGCCGAACGACACCTGTTCGATGCGGAACCCCACGCCGTACGCCACCAGCGCGGCCAGGCACTGGGCCAGCAGCTTGGTCACCGGGCTCAGGTCGTACAGGTCGTCCAGCAGCCCCGCGGCAAAGATGAGCCACCCCGCCAGCAGCGTCCCGGCCAGGAAGGCGTTCTCGGACGCGCCGGCCGCCCGGTCGGGCATGAGCACCGCCGCCCCCAGCGCCGCCGTGGTCGCCAGGCACACCGCGATCCCGCCCAGCCGCGGCACCCGCGGCGCGGCCGGATCCGCGCCCGGGCGCACGTGGCCATAGACGCCGTGCGCGGTCACCACCCGCACCACGGCGGGGGTTACCAGCAAGGCGGCGACGGCGGCGATGGCGAAGACGGAAAGGATCACGGAAGCGCTTCCGGAGGGCGTGCGCGCGACAGCAGGCGCGACGACCTGCGCAAATCGCGTGCACACAGCTGTTTAGATTAGCTGTGCGACAGGCGCTGGTCAAGCTTCATGTAGCAGCGCGTAGCACTTCGGGGCAGATGTTTACCACGCTCGACCTGCTCACGCCCGTCAGAACAGCTCCTGGAGCGAGCGGTCCTGCGTCAGCTGGCGCAGCGCGTGGGCCAGCAGGGGCGCCACCGACACCACCTGGACGATGCCGCGCCGGTCGTCGCAGGGCGGAACGGTGTCGGTGACGAACAGCCGCTCCACGCCCGCGTCGGCCAGGCGGTCCACGGCGTTGCGCAGCAGCAGGCCGTGGGTGGCGCACACCAGGAACCCCGCCGCGCCCGCCTCGCGCAGCGCGGCCACGCTCTCCACCAGCGTTCCGCCGGTGGAGATCAGGTCGTCGATGATCAGGCAGGGGCGCCCCTCCACGTCGCCCACCAGGTGCGTCACCTCGGTGCGCGTGCCGCTGTCGCGCCGCTTGTGCAGCACGGCGAGCGGGCGGTCCAGCCGGGTCGCGTACTGCGTCGCCAGCTTTACGCGCCCGGCGTCGGGGGATACGACCACGGCGTCCGCGGCGAGCCGGGGCGCCAGCGCCTCGCACAGCGGGGGCACGGCGGTCAGGGTGTCGAAGGGGCCGGGAAAGAAGCCCTCCACCTGGTCGGTGTGCAGGTCCAGCGTGACCACGTGGTCGATGCCGGCCGCGCGCATCAGCAGGGCCACCATGCTGGCGGTGATGGCCTCGCGGCGGCCGTGGCGCTTGTCGGAGCGCGCGTAGCCGTAGTACGGGACGATGGCGTGGATGCGGCGGGCGGCGGCCCGCCGGCACGCGTCGGCGAACACCAGCAGCTCCATCACGTTGTCGTTCACCGGTGGGCAGGTGGGCTGCAGCAGGTACACGTCCTTTCCGCGGACGGACTCCAGCACCTTTACGCTGGATTCCCCGTCAGGAAAGCGCTCCACCTGCGCGGTCCCCGCCTGCACCCCCAGCGCCTGCACCACCGCCGCCGCCAGCGCCGGGTTGGCGCTTCCCGCGAACACGATGAACTCCGCCATCCGCCTCCCCTCGTCAGCCGTCCGCCGTGCCTTCCCGTTCCCGCATCGTTATTAGCATGCCGCAGGCCCCCGCACAATCACATCGGAAAAAGCTCTTTGTCGATTCGGTCGCAGGCGAAGCGTACGTATTTAGTTCCGAGGAAGGCGCCCCGTGCGATTCTTGACCCATCCTCATCTGTTCTCCGCGTCCTCCGCGCCCTCCGCGTGAGACCCGCAGTAGAACTCTCGGTGCCACAGCAGACCGGGCGCGTGCGACGGCCGGAGGCGGACCGGAGGGGATCGGCAGGATGGCGGCGTCCCTTGAAGAGAGGATGCTGCCGGCGAGGAGACGGGATCCGCATTTTTGGGAGGGGCAGGGATCAAGGTGACGCGGCGGGGGGTCTGCCGGGGCACATCATCCACCTGATTGCGATCCGTAAAAAGCCGCCCCGGCTGGACGGCGGACAAAAGAGTGGACAAGCCCCATCCAGTGGGCGCGGCCCGACAGTCCGTTGCTCCGCGCGGCAACCGCAGTCGGCGAAGAGCATCGTGTTTATGCGGATCGGGAAGACCGGATGACGGCGGAAGAAACGCCAGCGCGGCGGGGGAGCCGCGCTGGCGCTGGTTCGAGCGGAGGATGCGTCCGTTCAGTATCCGGCGGTTCCGGGAACGTACACGCGCTCCAGTCCGCCGACCACGTGCTCCAGGTCGGCGTCCTCCAGTTCCGGCGCGTCCGCCGGCGCCATCACCTGAACGGCGGCAGGCGCCGGGGCGGAGGCGGGGCGAAAGAGGCGGATGCGCTCCAGCAGGCGCACGCTACCAGCTTCCGCAGACGTCCGTGTCGGCACCGCCCGCCACGTTCTCCAGGTCATCCTCGTCCAGCTCCTCTCCCATGGGGGGCAGCACGATCAGCGCGTCCAGCTCGCGGGGGCGCTCGATGAAGCGGATGCGGTAGTTGTGCGGGAGGATCACGCCGAAGGCGTGGCGGATGGCGGCCGCGGGATCGGCCAGCAGGCGCGTGCGGAACTCGCCGTCCGTGGAGGCGCGCTCGATCACTTCCCGGAGCAGGTCGTCGTTCTTTTTCCTGTCGGAGGCTGCCATTGGTCCAGTCCTGTGCGGAGGGAGAAACGAGGGGGCCCGCCCCGCGTTCGGGCAACTCGGATGCCGCCCGCCACCGCCCCCGAAACCGGCGCCACTGCTGGATTTGCAGCGATGTGGCCGCGCCCCGGCCCACCGCCTCCGCGCCCGCGCTCTAGGACGTAGAGGCGCGTCTCTATCCCGCCGCCGCCCCGCCGCGGGCGCCGCCCCGGGAGCAGGGCTGGTGAAAGGCGAGCAGGTAGGCCTTGGCCTGCGGCTCGCGGCCGGGCTCGTAAACCAGCTTTATGCAGTTCACGCGGCGCACCAGCCAGCTGGGCCACAGCTCGTGCCGGAGGGTGTGCACCTCGTAGCCGGGCCACGCCTGCAGCGCGTCCCGCCGCTCCGGGGCGCACAGGCCGCACTCCACCAGCCGGTCCAAGAACGCGCCTTCGGCGATCCCGCCGTGCACCTGCGGGCTGCGCTCCAGCGTGTACTCCAGCCCCAGCCGCGGCAGCAGCGCCCCCTCCAGCACGTCCACGTGCAGCATCCCCAGCTGCGGGGCCGCGCCCGCATCCACCGCCCGAGCATACGCCTCGCGTTCGGCGCTCGCGGT
>JAHWJJ010000420.1 GCA_019348475.1 Gemmatimonadota bacterium
CAACTCATCGTGGTGAGGAGGGGCGGATCAAAAGACGCGCCCGCCCGGCGGGACGTCGTGGTCCGGGCGCAGCAGGACGATGGCGCCGTCCGGATCCGGCACCCCCAGCACCAGCACTTCGGACATGAACGGCCCGATCTGCCGCGGGGGAAAGTTCGTCACCGCGATCACCATCGTCCCCACCAGCTCGTCCGGAGCGTAGTGGACGGTGATCTGCGCGCTGCTCGTTTTGATCCCCAGCTCCGGACCGAAGTCGATCCAGAGCTTGATGGCCGGCTTGCGCGCTTGGGGAAACGGCTCCGCGCGCCGCACCCGCCCCACCCGCATCTCCACCCGGTCGAAGTCCGCGTACTCGATGGTCATCGTCCCGTGTGAACTGGCTGATGGATGCGGAATCTTCGGCAAGATGCCGCCCGAAAGTCTTTTCAGCAGGTATGGCCGGCTCCGCGCCGCGCCCCCTCCGCTCGCTCAGGCTCGCACCTCCCCCGAAAACCCCCGGGGGAGGTTGAACGCGGCCGCGCTGCCCGAGGCTGCCCTGCAGTCCGCGCAGGCGGACTTCGCGAAGTTTCAGCGGCGATTTCAAGCGCTCCGGCGCGGTGGCGGCTCCGCGCCGCTCCGGCTTCAGCCCCGCATCCAATCGACGACCACGCCGGCCAGCTCCTCGCCGCGGTCTTCCTGCAGGAAGTGGCCGGCGCCGCGGATGGTGGTGTGCGGCTGCCCCGCGGCGCCGGGAATGCGGCGCTGAAATCCGCGGTCCAGCCCCCGCGTGATGGGATCGCCGTTGCTGAACGCGGTGAGGAACGGCTTGTTCCACCGCTCCAGCGCGGCCCACGCGCGGCGGTTGTCCTCGCGCGCGGGGTCGGTGGGCCGCGTGGGAACCAGCGGCGGCAGCGCGCGGGCGCCCGCCTTGTACTTCTCCGACGGGAACGGCGCGTCGTAGGCGGCGCGCACCTCACGCGGCAGCCTGGTCAGCGACCCCAGCTGGACGATGCGCCCCGCCGGGAATACCGGCGTCCAGCGCGCGAACGCCTGCCAGAGCTTGAACGGCGCGCCCGGCTGGTTGTCGCCCGTGGGGAGCGCCCCGTTCGCCACGCATACGCGCGCGAAGCGGTCCGGGTGCTCCGCCACCAGCCGCAGCCCCACCAGCGAGCCCCAGTCCTGGCACACGAGCGTGACCTCGCGCAGGTCCACCGCCTTCAGCCACCCCGCCATCCACCCCACCAGCCGCGCGTAGCTGTACTCCGCGCGGTCCGCGGGCTTGTCCGAGCGCCCGAACCCGGGCAGGTCCGGCGCGACGGCGCGGTAGCCGGCGGCGGTGAAGACGGGGATTATCTTGCGGTACAGGTACGACCACGACGGCTCGCCGTGCAGCATCAGCACCGGCGGCGCCTCGCGCGGCCCCTCGTCCACGTAGTGGATGCGCAGCCCGTCCACGTCCACGTACCGCGGCGCGAACGGCCACCCCGGCAGCTCCGCGAATCGCTCGTCCGGCGTCCTGAGCACCTTCATCCCACCTCCTCCACTGGCACGTCGTCCGTTGCGGCGGCACCGGACCCGCCGCCGTCCACGTCCGGCGCCCGCTCCGCCGCGTCCCAAGCGACGGAGATCGCCCATTCCATTGCCTCGAAAAACGCATGCCGCGCCTCGTCGGATTGCAGCAGCGTAACCGGGAACGACGGCCTCCGCGCGATCGCATCCACCGGCACCGACACGCCCGGGATGCGGTTGATGCGCTCCAGGAACTCGCGGCGCCGCTCATCCGGCTCGAAGCCCGGCATGGTCTTCATCCACTGCGGCGACAGCTCGATCACGCCGGAACTGTACACGGAGAAAAACAGGTAGCGGCGTCCCTCGATCCACAGGCGCGGAACGATGGAACCGTCCATCGTGCCGCGGCCGTAGAAGAAGTCCGGCATCCGCTCCCGCGCCCACTCCAGGACCCGCTCGGCGGCCACGACGGCGGTGTCACCCTTCTTCTCCCGCAATCGCTGACGGAAGCGGGGGAGCGTCCAGGGATGAGGCTTCTTGACCCCTGCGGCGGCCGTCTGGCCAACGACGCGCGGCACCAGCGTCTTCATCTTGCCGCCGACGTACTGGCGCACCTCCACGCCCAGCACCTCGGCGGGATCCATCTGGCCGTTCAGGAACTCGATGATCGCCTTGAGCGACGGCGGAATCACGTCCGCGACGAACACCATGCGCACGCGGCCGGCCTGCAGGTTGGTCTTGGCCTGCTGCCAGAACCCTTCCGCGTCTTCACCCGTGAGGAAGTCCGCCAGCGCGGCGTCCGCGGCGCCGGGGGCGTGGCGAAAGCGCCTGCCGAAGTACTCGCGCATGCGCTCCACGGGCCAGTAGCGCGCGGCGTTGGCGGCGTAGTCCAGCATCTGCCCCACCACCTCGCGGCGGATGCGCATGTCCGTGCTCCGCTTTACCTCCACCAGCGTGGGGACGGCGTCCTGGTCCAGGAACAGGTGGTCCAGGTAGCCGTACGCGCTCACCTCGTCCTCGATCATCACCGGCATCTCCCGCGACACCAGCAGCCACCGCCGCGCCGGACCCTCGCCCATCTGGTCGCCCGCGAGCAGGTGCGGGTAGTCGGCCAGCAGCTTCTGCAGCACCAGCTCGTCGTCGTAAGGCTGCTCCCGCATCTCCACCAGCCGGCTTTCCGCGTCCATCATGAAGATCGCGCCTCCGCTCATGAATCCGCCCCGTTCGTCATGTGCATGGATGATGGTCTATGTCTACCAGGCCCAGCGCAGCCCGAAGCGCGTGCCGGAGATTCGGATGATGCCGTCCTGGCCGCCGCCGCGGTAGTGCTCGGCCACCACCGCGCCAGTCCTCGTCAGGCGCAGGTTCACGCCGTAGCCGCGGGCGCCGGAGATGGATTCGGGGCGGCTGCTGCCGAGCTGCACGTGCCCGCCGCGGAAGTGGATGGTCGCGGGCTCCTGGTACTGCTGGTAGTAGTGCATGCCGGTGAAGCCGTAGACGCGCACCACGCCCAGGCCGTAGCCGATCTCGATCTCCACGCCGGTGTCGTAGAGCGTGCCCCCGCCGCCCTCGACGGTGATGGTGGCGTCGCCGTAGCGCTCGCGCAGCGCCTGCTGGTCGGCGCGCAGCCGGTGCATGCCCAACGTGTACCGCCCGCCCACGTACGGCCCGCGGCGCCCGGCCGCCTCGATGGTGTACCCCGCGTCCACGCTGAAGCGCGGGTCCAGCAGCTCGGTTCCGCCGCCGCCCCGCCCCCCCATCACGAACGCGCCGCGTGCGTGCTGCGCGGCCGCCGCGCAGGGGACGAGCGCACCGGAGAGCACGGCCGCAAGGAGGGCGATGCGTCGCATGGCCGGAACCCGGAATGGGGTGGGACTTCTGCAGGGACATGAGGCGCGCGGCGCCGGACGCGCGAAGTACCCACGCGTGCGGCGATTCGGTCCGCGCGAGGCTTCAGCCAGCCAGGGATGGGTTGAGCCTGTTGGTACGCAGCCAGCCGACGATGAAGTTGGTCAGATCGCGGAACGTCAGCTTCTCCGGCTGCAGGTGTACGTTGGCGCACGTATCGGCGAGCCCGTCCTGAAAGATCGTGTAGCGCTCCACGATCTTCTCTCCTCCCGGCAGAATGACTCCGTCATCGCAGTGCGTAGCCAGAAAATCGCGGACCTGCTGGATGATCTGCGAGGGCCTGTGGCCGTGGGCGCGAATGTCCTGCCCGGCGATGTCGGAGATGTACTTCTGGTAACGGAACCGGTCCATGTCGAACACGACCGCCGCTTTTCGGCGCTGGTCCCGGCTCCCGAACGCCTTCGCCCCGATGAAGATTCCGAGTTCCAGAGGCATGTTGAAGCGGGGTAGCCGGGAGCCGGGATCCAGCTGCGTTCGCGAAATGTCGTGGACGGCAAGCCGGCAATCGGCGATGATCCGGATGATCTTGCCGATGCGAACCTCGCTGCTGTCATCTACCTCCAGCGCTGATCGCGGATAGAATCCGCAGTCATAGACGGCAAAGACAACGGCCTCGAAAAGAGGCCGGTATCGTGAACCGAATGGACAGTTGATGAAGACGCTGTTGTCGTAGCTTCTCGGCATCTGCCCGCGTAGCCGGGGTAAAGGTCCGGGACATCACTTGCGACGCTCTGCCACCGCCTCGCCGCGTCGCGAAGCATCCTGCTTGGACGTGGACATCGCGGCGCCCTTGCTTCCGTTCTTCCCCTCCACC
>JAHWJJ010000421.1 GCA_019348475.1 Gemmatimonadota bacterium
CCCTTCCCCCACGCAGTTTGTGGGGGAAGGGCCGGGGATGGGGGGCGGCCGGCCCTTGGACCCCCCTCTCCATCACACCATCACACCATCCACACCCTCACTCCGCTCACCTCCCCCGGCACTCCATCCCTTCATTCCCCAGCACGCGGTCCAGAAAGCGCGCGATGCGCTGGTAGGCGGTAATGCGGTTCTGCAGCTTCGCGATGCCGTGGCCCTCGTCAGGAAAGCGCAGGTACTCCACGTCGCCGCGGCGCTGTCGGACGGCGCGGACGATCTGGTCGGCCTCGCCCACGGGAACGCGGGGGTCGTTGGCGCCGTGCACCACCAGCAGCGGGCTGCGGATGCGGTCTGCGTAGCTCAGCGGCGAGATCTCCGTAAAGAACGCGCGGTCCGCCGGGTCGTCGATGTTGCCGTACTCGATGCGGTCGCTGTTCTTCAGCTGCGGCGACGCGTCTTCCAGGCCGCTGATCCAGTTGGCGACGCCGACGAAATCCACCCCCGCCTGAAAGTATTCGGGCAGCTGCGCCACGGCCGCGAGCGTCATGTATCCCCCGTAGCTGCCGCCCATCGCCGCCACCCGCGTCCCGTCCACGTCCGGCCGCGCCCGCAGCCACTCCACCGCGCTCTGCATGTCGCGGACGGCGTTGGGCCGCAGGCGCTTGTTGTCCAGCTGCGTGAAGCGCTGCCCGAACCCGGTGGAGCCGCGGAAGTTCAGGTCCAGCACCGCGTATCCGCGCGCCAGCAGGTACTGCTTGACGGGATCGAACCCCGGCCGCGCCTGCGAGGTGGGGCCGCCGTGCAGCATCATCACCACCGGCGGGCGCCGCCCCTCGGCGCCGCGCGGCCTGTAGAGCAGCCCGTATACGTCCACCCCGTCGAAGCTGGGGATGGTGACCGCCTCGGGGGCCACGAAGGAGGCGGGATCCAGCCCCGCGAGGGTGCTCTCCGTGGCGCGCGTGGTCTGCCCCGCGGCGGCGTCGTACACCCACACGTCGCCGGGCAGACCGGGGCCGGTGACGCCGATGGCCAGCCGCGGCGCATCCCTGGCCCACTCCAGCGCGGTGACCACGCCGTTGGGCACGCCGGGGATGCGCACCACGCCGCGCCCGCCCAGGTCGCGCAGCACAAGGCGCGAGAAGCCGTTTTCGTTGATGGTGTACGCCAGCCACCTGGCGTCGGACGAGGCCGCCACCTGCTCCACGTCGTGCCGCGGCTCCTCGATCCAGTGAAGGGCGCGGTCCGATAGCTGGTAGTGCGCCAGCCCGGCGAAGTCGCGCTCGTGGTTGGTCGCCAGGAAGAAGCCCCGCCCGTCCGGAGTCCACTGGATGCCGCGGTAGCTGGACATCTGCTCGGGGACGAAGAGCGTGTCCAGCTTCTGCGTCCGCAGGTCCAGCAGGAACAGGTCGTTGTCCGCCTCGCCGCGCCCCTGGCTCAGCACCAGCGCCTCGCCGTCGGGGCGCCACGCCTCCACCCCCAGGTTCCCCGCGCCCTGCATCACCATGCGCGGGGCGCCGGGGCGGCCGTCCGCGTCCAGGTCCACCACGTACAGGTCGAAGTCGCTCCCGTTGCGCTCGTTGCTCACGTAGGCGATGCGCCGTCCGGCAGGCGACCATCCGCTGAACATGCGGAAGAAGTCGTCCGCCGGGGTCAGCTCGCGCTCGCGCGTGCCGTCGGGCGAAAGCAGAAAGAACTGCGTGCGCTCGTTGCCGCCGCGGTCGGTGCCGTACGCAATCCACCGTCCGTCCGGGCTCCACCGCGCGAACTGCACGCGGTTGGCGCCAAAGGTGATCTGCCGCGGCGCCGCCGGCCCGTCCCCGCGCACGGGGGCGATCCACAGCTGCGGCTGGCCGGTGGTGGAGGTGATGTACAGCAGCTCGCGCCCGTCGGGGGAGAGCTGCGCCCCCCCCGCGCTGCGCACGTTCAGGTAGCGCGCCACCCCCTGGCACTCGCTCCCCGCCAGCGAGAGCGCCGCCGGCTCCAGCACCGGCACGTCGATCGGCGCGGGGGTGGGCAGCGTGTCCTGCGCCGCGGCGGGCGCGGCCAGTGCGGCCAGCGCCGCGGCGGCCATCCAGCTTCGCGTCTGCATCCCGGTCTCCCGAACGATTTTTCCTCAGCCGCCGCCGGACTGGCGGACGATCACGATCTCGGGGCTGGTGAATCCCGACCCCTGCAGGGTGCCGCGGATGGAGTCCGCGCGGATGAACGTCGCGTCGTAGGTGGCTCCGGCGAACCCTTCGCTGGTCAGCCGCAGCTGAAAGCTGGGGTGGTCCCACTTTCCCCGTACGCCGAAGCCGACCGTGCCGGTGACGACGGTGTCGATGGAGATGGTGTCCAGCGCCTGCGGGTCGCTGGGGGAGACGGCGGTCTCCAGGCGCTCCTCCAGCCGCCGCAGCTGCCCCGTGCCGGTGACGCGGTTGTCCGCGTCCTGCTCCAGCTGCAGCGACAGCTCCAGCGGGTACGCGCGCCCCAGCCAGGCGCCGTCCAGCGCGAAGCGGCCAGGGTCCAGCGGGCCCGTGCCGCAGGCGGCCAGCATGGGGACGAGCAG
Source organism: Gemmatimonadota bacterium (assembly GCA_019348475.1). Classification (GTDB taxonomy): domain Bacteria; phylum Gemmatimonadota; class Gemmatimonadetes; order Longimicrobiales; family Longimicrobiaceae; genus Longimicrobium. Next base: position 2,546 of record JAHWJJ010000421.1, read on the forward strand.
CGCGAATCGGTACGTGGTGCGCATGGACGCGGATCGGCGTGCAAAGGTGGCGGAAGTCCACTCAGGATAGCCGGTTACCCTCCGGTCCCGCAATCGGGTCCCCCGCGGCGGCGGCGGCACCGTTTCTGCCCCGCCGCCCGGCCATGAAGACGCGCATCCACCAGACCACCCACTCGGAGCAGGCGGTCCCCGCCGGGCGGCGCATCGTCCTGGAGTTCCACACCGGGGGCGAGGCCGTCCCCGGCATCCTGCTTCTGCCGGCGGAGCCCGCACCCGCGCCCGGGGTGCTGCTGCTGCACGGCTACTCTTCGCGCAAGGAGCACGTGGCCGAGGGAGTGGGCGGCTCGCTGATGCGGCACGGGATCGCCAGCCTGTCCATCGACCTGCCGCTGCACGGCACCCGCGCGGACCCGCTGCAGGCGCAGGCCGCGCGCAACCCGCTGGCGATCGTGTCGCTCTGGCGCACGGCGCTCAAGGAGTGCCGGCTGGCGCTGGGGTACCTGCGCGCGCGGCCGGAGATCGACGGCGACTGCACCGCGGTGGCGGGGTACTCGCTGGGCTCGTTCCTGGCGGTGATGGCGGCGGCGGACGACCCTGCCGTGCGCGCGGTGGTGCTGGCCGCGGGGGGCGACCTTCCCGCGGGGACGCCGCTCAGCGCCGTGGCGCGGGCCGTGGCGGACCCGGTTCGCGCCGTGCGCCGGCTGCGGGGCCGGCCGCTGCTGATGGTGCACGGCACCGGCGACCGCACCATGCGCCCGGAACAGGCCCAGCGCCTGTTCGACGCCGCGGGCGAGCCGAAGGAGCTGAAGTGGTGGAACGCCGGCCACATCCTCCCCGCGCCGGCGATCGACTACGCCGCGGAGTGGCTGCGCGAGCGCCTCCGGAACGCGTGATCCGCGTCCGGATCCGCAAGAGACTCACGCAGAGCCAGCAGGAGGCCAGTGTGCCAAATCCTCCGGTCTTTCTGTGCAGGCGCCGAAAAGCATCACGGTCATCCCGCTGCACAGCAGACGGTGGGAAGCGGTATCACACGGAGAAAGGACGGCGGTCGGTAGAGTTCGAGTGTGCCGCCAGCCCTGCAATTCCCGGTACTCGGCTCAGCCGGTGCGCGTCACCAGCCCCGGAAACAGGATGATCGCCAGCAGCGCCAGCAGCTGGATGACGACGAAGGGGATCGCGCCGCGGTAGATCTCCGAGGTTCGCAGCTGCGGCGGGGCCACGCCGCGCAGGTAGAAGAGCGCGAAGCCGAACGGCGGCGTCAGGAAGGAGGTCTGCAGGTTCATCCCCAGCATCACCCCGAACCACACCATGTCCACGCCCAGCAGCTTGGCCGCCGGCGCCAGCAGGGGAATGATGATGAAGGCGATCTCGAAGAAGTCGATGAAGAAGCCCAGGACGAACACCACCAGGTTGGCCACGATCAGCAGCCCCACCACCCCGCCCGGCAGGTTGGTCAGCAGCCCCTCGATCCACATGTCGCCGTAGAGGCCGCGGAACACCAGCGCGAACGCGGTGGAGCCGATCAGCAGGAACATCACCATCACCGTGAGGCGCGTGGTGGAGTCCAGCGCCTGGCGCACCGCCTTCCACGACAGCCGCCGGTTCGCCGCGGCCAGCCCCACCGCCCCCAGCGCCCCCAGC
>JAHWJJ010000422.1 GCA_019348475.1 Gemmatimonadota bacterium
AGGAGGTGGAGGAGCCGTTCGAGGAGAAGCAGATCGGCTCGTCCGCGATGGCGTACAAGCGCAACCCGATGCGCAGCGAGCGCATCAACGCGCTCTCGCGCCACGCCATCACGCTGGTCATCGACCCCGCCTTTACCGCGGCGTCGCAGTGGTTCGAGCGCACGCTGGACGACTCGGCCAACAAGCGCATCGCCATCCCCGAGGCGTACCTGACGGTGGACGCGGTGCTTCTGCTGATGCACAACGTGGCGTCGGGGATGGTGGTGTATCCCGAGATGATCCGCCGCCGGCTGATGGAGGAGCTGCCGTTCATGGCCACCGAGAACCTGATGATGCGGGCGGCCAGGAAGGGCGGCGACCGGCAGGACCTGCACGAGCGCGTGCGCGTCCACAGCATCGAGGCGGGGCGGCAGATAAAGCAGCACGGCCGCCCCAACGACCTGATGGACCGCATCGCCGCCGACCCGGCCTTCGGCGTGACGCGCCAGGAGCTGGAGGAGGACCTGCGCCCGGAGCTGTACGTGGGCCGCGCCCCCGCCCAGGTGGACGAGTTCCTGGAGGAGTGGGTGGCCCCCGTCCTGGCGCGCTACCCCGACGCCGCGGGCGCAACGGCGCCGGAGCTGAAGGTGTAGGCTGCCCCCTCCCCCGGCCCCTCCCCTATCCCGGGTGCACGCAGCCTGACCGCACGTGCCCTCGCCGGATGCGTCGGATCCGCACGCACGCCCCCGTTCACCCGTTCACCCGTTCACCCCTTCACCCCTTCACCCCTTCACCCGTTCACCCGTTCACCCCTTCACCCGTTCACCCCTTCACCCCTTCACCCGTTCTTCGGGAAGGGCCGGCCATGGGGCGCCCGCCCTCGCGCCATTTCATCCCAGGCTCACCCACCTCTCCCGCGTCCCAACCTCCCTCCGCCCCGCCCTGGTCGCGGCATCGCCACGAATCGGCCGCCTCGCACGGAACCTGCCTGCGCGGGGCGGCGTCTACACCGTCATCCGCGCGACCGCGACCGTTCGCCGGACGACACCATCCCACAGATCGTCCCGTGCCCCAGCAGATCGAGATGCCCGAAGCACCGGAATCCGACCCGAAAACGCCGTACGCGCAGCTGCTGGCGGAACTGCGCGAGGTGGCCGTGCTCTCCTCCATCAACTCGACCCTGGGCTGGGACCAGGAGGTGATGATGCCGCCGGCCGGCGCCGGGCTGCGCGGCGAACAGGCGGCGATCCTCTCTACGCTCATCCACGAGCGGCGCACCTCCGCGCGCATGGGCGAGCTGATCGCCGCGTGCGAGGCGGACGCGGACGTGATGGCGGATGCGGACGCCGCCGCCAACCTGCGCAACCTGCGCCGCGACTACGACCGCGCCACGCGCCTGCCCACGGAACTGGTGCGCGAGATGGCGGAGGTGAGCACGCTGGCCATGCACCGCTGGCGCGAAGCGCGCGAGGCCGCCGACTTTCCCGGGTTCGCGCCGTGGCTGGAGCGGCTGGTGCGGCTGAACCGCGACACCGCCCACGCGCTCGGCGTTCCCGAAGGCGGCGAGCTGTACGACGCGCTGCTGGAGAACTACGAGCCGGGAATGCGCGCCGCGGAGCTGGACCGCGTCTTCGGCGAGCTGCGGGCGGGGCTGGTGCCGCTCATCCGCGACCTGCGCGAGAACGGCACGCGGCCGGACACGGCGTGGATGCGCATCCCGCTGGCGGTGGACGCGCAGGTGGCGTTCAACCGCGCCGTGGTGGAGCGGATGGGGTTCGACTTCACCGCGGGGCGGCTGGACGTGTCCACCCATCCCTTCTGCGAAGGCGCCGGCCCGGGCGACACCCGCCTCACCACCCGCTACGACGAAACGCTGCTGCTGAGCGCGCTGCACGGCACCGTGCACGAGACGGGGCACGGCCTGTACGAGCAGGGACTTCCCAAGGCCGAGCGCTTCGGGCAGCCGCTGGCGGAGGCGGCCAGCATGGGGATACACGAAAGCCAGTCGCGGATGTGGGAGAACTTCGTGGCGCGCGGGCGGCCGTTCTGGGAATGGGCCCTCCCCGAGCTGCAGCGCCGGGTCACCGATCCCGCCGTCGGCCGGCTGGACGTGGACACCGTCTTCCGCGGCCTGAACCAGGTGGAGCCCAACCTGATTCGTATCGAAAGCGACGAGGCCACCTACAACCTGCACATCATGCTGCGCTTCGACCTGGAGCGGGCGATGCTGCGCGGCGATCTGCCGGTGCCGGAGCTGCCGGGGGCGTGGAACGAGCGGTTCCGCGCGGACCTGGGGCTGGAGACGCCCAGCGAGCGCGAGGGGGTGCTGCAGGACATCCACTGGTCCATGGGCGCCATCGGCTACTTTCCCACCTACACGCTCGGCAACCTGTACGCGGCGCAGCTGTGGGAGGCCCTGCGCGGCGACCTGCCGGAGCTGGACGACCAGCTGCGCCGCGGCGAGTTCGGCGGGCTTCTGGGCTGGCTGCGGACGCACGTACACGCCCACGGCCGGCGCTACACCGCCCCCGAGCTCTGCCAGCGCGCCACCGGCCGCCCGCTGAGCCACGAGCCCCTGCTGCGCTACCTGGAGAACAAGCTGCGGCCGGTGTACGGGATGGAGTGATGGAATGATGGAGTGGTGAAGGGTCGCGGCTGCGCTGACCCTGTGGAACGGAAAGCCGAACGAAACTGTCATTCCGAAGGAGGCGCGCGCGATCTCCGCCCGTGCTGGACCTCGGGCGCCGACTGAGGAATCTACTCACCCGTGCTGGTGCTCAGCCTTTCGGCGGAGCCCGCCCAGCGTCATTTGCGCTCAGGGAGGCGCTGCGCTGAAACAGGGCTGATCCACCTGGAGAGCGCTATCCTTGCACGCACATACTTTGCATGATAAAGTACTTGGCGCATCACAGCGCCGGCGTCCACAGCGCCGGCGTCCACAGCGGCGGCGTCCACAGCGGCGCTCGTCAGCGGGGGCATCGGTCGGAGATGATCGGCAGTGCGGCCGGCAGCAGGTTCCACGTGCACACGGAGGCAGGGATGAACAGGTGGCTGAGACGTATCCGCGGGGCGATCGGGATGGGGCTGACCTGGGCACTCGTGTGGGCGCCGGTGGCCGTGCTGATCGGAATGGTGGTGGATCCGGACGGGTCCCTGGATGAAATGTGGCCGGCGATCGGGGCGTATCCGGGCTTCCTGGGCGGGGTGGTCTTTGCCGCGGTGCTCGGGATCGCGGCGCGCCGTCGCAGGCTCGACCAGTTGACGCTCGCGCGGGTCGCCGCGTGGGGGGCGCTCGCGGGGCTGCTGGTGGGCGTGCTTCCGTTCACGGTCGGGGAGTCGACCAGCAAACTCCCGCTGTGGCTGCTGGCCTCCGTCGTCATCGGTTCCATCACGCTGCTGAGCGCACTCTCGGCCGCGGGTTCGCTGGCGCTGGCCCGGATGGCGGAGAAGCGGGAGCTGCTCCACGCCGGCGCCGACACGGCCGAGTTCGGCGCCGGCATCGGCCCCCACCGCACCCGAAGGAACGGCGCGGGTCCGCGGAGCGTGGCCGGCGTGCGAGCGGCTGGGGCGGACCCGGTCGGGCGCGGCCTGCTGAGCGCACCGGGGGAGAGGCGCCGCGAGCAGGCCGCGGCCGGATCGGGGGCGCGTCCATGAGCGCGCGCGTGGACGTGCTCGTGGTGGGCGCGGGCTGGCGGGGCTGGAGTGCGCCCGCCGCCTGGGCCAGGCCGGCGCGCGGGTGCTGCTGGCGGACCGCAAGCCCGCCGTGGACCACGCGGTGCACACCACCGGCATCTTCGTCCGCCGCACGCTGGAGAGCTTCGCGCTGCCGGACGACTGCCTTGGGCCCCCGGTGCGGCGCGTGGCGCTGTACTCTCCGCGCGGGCGCGCGCTGGCGCTGGAGAGCCCGCACGACGAGTTCCGCGTGGGCCGCATGGGCGCGCTCTACCGCCACAACATCGACGCTTGCCTCCGCGCCGGAGTGCAGTGGGCGCCGTCGGCAACCCTCGCCGCGCTGGTGCCGGACGGGGCGGGCTCGGTGGCGGCGCTGGAGCGGGGCAGACGCCGGGAGCGGCTGCGGGCGCGGTTCGTGGTGGGCGCGGACGGCGCGGTGTCGAGGGTGGCGGCGGCGCTGGGGCTGGACGAGAACCGCGAGTGGGTCGTGGGGGTGGAGGAGGTGTTCCGCGGCGTGTCGACGGGGCACACGC
>JAHWJJ010000423.1 GCA_019348475.1 Gemmatimonadota bacterium
GCTCCACTATCCCTCGATGCGCCGCGCCTCCACCGCGGCCGCGTCCCCGTCCGCGCCGGTGAGCACCGGGTAGCGCTGCACGTTGATGAAGTCGCCGACGCCCACCTGGCCGTCGCCGTCCACGTCCACGTGCACGGACAGCGCGTACGCCCCGCGCGCCTCGTGGTGCTCCACCCGCAGGTCGAAGCGGAACGAGGCCGCGCCCGCGGGCACCTCCACGCGCTGCTCGGCGACGGGGACGGAGGCCGCATCCACGCGCCCCACGTCTTCCACGCGCACCCATGCCGCCGCGGCGCGGGGGCAGGGGCCGGGGGCCAGCCGCACCTGCCCCGCCACGCGCGTTCCGGCGGGCACGGGCGCGGGGCTCAGACGTACAGCTCGGGATAGAGCGCCTGCACCGCGGCCACGTCGCCATCGCTCAGCGCCGTCCGCTGGCCGATCTGCACCGGCTTCTTGGGGACGATGGTCGGCTGCCCGTTGCTGCTGAAGGCCAGCGCGGGATAGTGCATGATGGAGCCGAAGTCGTACGCCCCCAGGTCGTCGCCGTCCAGAACGTGCTGCTCGAAGTTGTGCCTCGCCTGCTGCGAGATGTTCTGCCAGCGGATCTCCACGTGCTGGTCCCGGTCTTCGCGGCTCTGCTCGTGCCACAGCCCCACCGTGTGGCCGATCTCATGGATCGCCTGCCCCAGGCCGCACCCGCTCCCCAGCGAGATCACCTGTTTTCCGCCGCGGCGGCCCAGCTGCGACCAGCATCCGCTCCTGGCCTCGAACGAGACGTAGTCCGGGTACTGGTGCGCGTTCTGCCCCGTGCGCTGCACGAAGCGGATGCGGGTGCGCGCCTCCCAGTGCGCGATGGCCTGGGTCACGCGCTCGGCGTTGGGGAGCGCGGGGTGGATCTGGTACGGGATGATGCCGCGTGGCCAGCGGAACTGTTCGCCGGTGATGCCCACGCCCATGGGCACCAGGGTTCCGCCCTCGCGGGCGGCCTGCATCTGCTCCTCCGTCCCCAGGACGATGTCGCCCTCGAACACCGCCATGCCGTCCAGCGGCGAGTACTGCAGCTCTTTTCGGGTAACGTGGTTGATCGCGACGGGCGCGGTGCGCGTCTCGTCTCCCGCGCGCAGCCAGTCGCCGCGGTCCTGCAGCAGATCGTCTTCGCTGGTGCTCATGCTTCGCGTCTCCGCCGATGATGACGTCTGGAACGCGGCGCTCCCGGGCCGCGCCGGGGAAACCGTGAGATCCGTCGCGCCTGGTGCCGCGCGCGCGGCTCTCCTTCGCCGCCTTCGCAGGTACAGTAAGCGCGCACCACTCCAGATCCCAGGGATTTTAGAGAATGCGCACTCGCTCCTCGCCCGCTGGACCGTCGCGGCGGCCCTCCCCGGGCCGCCGCACCGTCTCCCGCGACCGTTCTGCGGCCGCCTCAGCCGGGGCAGACCTGGTCGGCGATGGTCATCAGGAAGCGGATGGCCGCCGCGATGCGCGGGCCGTACACGGGGATGGCCTGCACCAGGCGGATGGCGGTTTGCAGCAGCGGCTTGATGCGGCGGTACTGCTCGCACAGCTGGTTGCGGTCCAGCGCGTCCGCCGCGGCGCCCGCGCCCATGCCGCCGACCTCGGAGTCGATCTGTTCCAGCGCCCTGAGCGCCTCGCCGTGGTCGTCCGCCGTGCCGCCCAGGCCCGCGCCGTAGCTCGTGTCGCTCATCATGCTCTCCATGGAAAAGGAAGTACGTTGTCCCGGCCGGCACCCGTGCCCGCGCCGGCAAGCGTGTAGATGGACACGGCCAGCTGACTTCCCGCAGTCGACCTCTGCCTCCCTCGCGTGAAGCGTCTGGCGGACGGCGCCGGCGCGCGGCATTATGCGGCTGGCGCGGCCCGGCCGCGCGCCATCCCTCTCCCGTGATCGGTTCCCATGAAGCGACGCGAATTCGCGAAGAAGGCCGTGCTCGGCGCCCTGGCAACGGGCGGCGTGGCGGCGTGCGGCCCCGGCGGCGGCGACGCCGGGGCGCCGGCGGTGCAGACCGGCCGGCGCGTGATGTGGCGGCTGGCCTCCAGCTTTCCCCGCGGGCTGGATACCATTTTCGGCGCGGCGGACACCCTGTCCGAGCGCGTGTCGGCGCTCACGGACGGGCGCTTCCAGATCCGCGCGTACCCGGCGGGCGAGCTGGTGCCGGGGCTGCAGGTGCTGGACGCCGTGCAGCAGGGCACGGTGCAGGCCGGGCACAGCGCCACGTACTACTTCATCGGCAAGAACCCGGCGCTCGCCTTCGACTGCGCCGTGCCCTTCGGGCTGACGGTGCGCGGGCACAACGCGTGGCTCTTTCACGGCGGGGGGCTGGAGCGGCTGCGCGAGGTGTTCGCGGACTTCAACATCGTCAACTTTCCCGGCGGCAACACGGGAACGCAGATGGGGGGCTGGTTCCGCCGGCCCATCCAGTCGCTGGCGGACCTGCGCGGGCTCAAGATGCGCATCCCCGGCCTGGGCGGTCAGGTAATGGACCGGCTGGGCGTCTCGGTGCAGGTGCTGTCCGGCGGCGACATCTACCCTGCCCTGGAGCGCGGCGCCATCGACGCCACCGAGTGGGTGGGCCCGTACGACGACGAGAAGCTGGGATTCCACAAGGTGGTGAAGAACTACCACTATCCCGGGTGGTGGGAGCCCGGGCCCGCGCTCACCTTCTACGTCAACCGCCGCGCGTGGGACGAGCTGCCGAAGCTGTACCAGGAGGCGTTCCAGACGGCCTCGCGCGAGGCCACGCTGAACATGATGTCGAAGTACGACGCGCTGAACCCCCCGGCGCTGGCGCGTCTGGTGGAGCAGGGGGTGAACCTGGTGCCGTTTCCGCAGGACATGATGCAGGCCGCGCTGCAGGCCTCCACGGACCTCGTGGAGCAGCAGGCGGCGGCAAACCCCGGCTACCGCCGGATCTACGACGAGTGGAAGAAGTGGCGCGGCGACACCTACCGCTGGTTCTCCGTGGCGGACCAGGCGTACGAGGCCTTTGCGCTCCCGCGCCTGGCCACGCGCTGACGGGAACTTACTCCGGCAACTCTGCTCAGGGGCGGGGGTTCTGGGCGGGATCGGCCTGGCGGAAGTCGCGCGGATCGCCTTCTGGGGGCAACCCGCCGATGCGCCGCACGTACTTGACGACCTCGATGGCCATGGCGCGCAGAAAGCCGGCTTCGCGGGCGTCCGGGTCCGCGCGGCGGACGATCTCGCGCAGGGTGCGCATCACCGACTCGGTCTGGCGGCTCTTGAAGAAGTCGATCGTCCACAGCGCCGCCTCGGCGTCCTGGAACAGCTTCTCCAGCAGCTCCACGCGCGCGGGGGGCGCTTCGCGGCGGGGCGGCCGGAAGCCCTGGGCGCCGCCCTGCGCCTCCATCCACACCTCGTACGCCATCACCAGTACCGCCTGCGCCAGGTTGAGCGACGAGTGTTCGCTGGTGGGGATGATGCAGGTGCGGTGGCACAGGTCCAGCGCCTCGTTGCTCAGCCCGTGGTCCTCGCGGCCGAAGAGCAGCGCCACCGGCCCCGCCTGCCCCGCGACTGCGTCCGCCGCGCGCCCCAGCAGCTCCGGCGCCAGCGAGCGCGGCCGCGCCACCGCGCGCTTGGCCCGCCGCGCGCGCGCCGTCATCCCCACCACGTACGCGCAGTCGCCCAGCGCGGACAGCAGGGAATCGTGGATCTCCACGCGCTCCACCACGTCCGCCGTGCCGTGCGCGATCCCCTGGATACGCCACGGGTCCCACTCCACCGGCTGGATGAGCCGCAGCCGCGACAGCCCGAAGTTCTTCATGGCCCGCACGGTGCCGGCGATGTTCACGTAGTCCTGCGTCTGCCACAGGACGACGACGACGCCCTCCAGCGCCGCGCGCGCCGCGCCCTGCGCCGCCTCTTCGGCCGCCTGCTCCGTACGCCCGTCGTCCGTTTCGCTCACTCGTCTGCGCTGGTGGAGGGATGGAGAGCTGCGCTGCGCCGGATGGGAACGTCGCGAGGCATCCACCCCGCCGGAGTGAATGCCTCGTCTCCCGGGGAGAAGCGGACGCCCAACGCCCGCTATTCCCTATTCCCTGACCCGGCGTAGCCGGAACCAAACAGGACGAACGGCGGTTTGGGGCGTGTCCCTCCGC